>NZ_JBTOLC010000069.1:0-23842 GCF_054551825.1 Streptomyces sp. L500 | reverse complement strand
CGGGCTTTTCGCTTTCGGCCTTTCGGCCTCCGGCGTTGACCACTACGTTAGCGGATTTCCCTTCCGGCTCCTAATCGAGCCACCGGAAGGATATTCCGGCACGCCGAAATAGACCCGATCCGGGAAAGTTCTCGCTGTGGTGGTGGTCGCCGCTCGTCTCGGACGCGCCCAAAGCGCTGCCCGTCTCAAGCGGCTCGCCTACGTTAGGCCCTCTCCGCGCGAGAGTCAAGCACTGGCCTGCCGCTGTCCGCGCTTGCTCCTGTCACGCGGCACATGGGCCCGGTACGGGCTGACCGTCGGGTCGCCGTCCGCCCAGAAGCGCCAGGGGTGGGTGGCACCCGCGCCGCCCACGCCCGTGCGGGGGCCGTTGCGCACCCGGTCGGTGGGGACCGGGGTGCCCCGAAGGACGGAGAGGGGCGCGTCCGGGCCGGCGCAGATGTCCGTGCCGTTGAGTGAACGGTCCACGTCGAGGGCGGTCGCGAGGCGGGCCGGGCCCTGGGCCAGCTCGCGGTCGTGGCGGGCCTTCGGGCGGCGGGGGCGGGCCAGATCGGCGCCCTTGATCACTTCGCCGCCGCGCAGCAGGACACCGCTTGCGGTGCCCTCGGGGCCGCAGACCAGGTTGAGGCTGAACCACATGCCATAGATGAAGTAGACGTACGCGTGTCCGGGCGGACCGAACATCGATGCGTTCCGCTCCGTGCGGCCACGGAAGGCGTGCGAGCCGGGGTCCTTCTCTCCGGCGTACGCCTCGACCTCGGTGATGCGCAGTTCGATCGGGCCTTCGGGGGTCGTCCGGACGAGGACGCGGCCCAGGAGCTCGGGTGCGACCTCCAGTACGGGACGGTCGAAGAATGCCCGGTCGAGTGGCATACGGTCAGGCGCGGCAGTCATGCCGGTCGAGCGTAGTGGAAGGGCCCGGCGGCCGGGTCCGGGGAGGATGAGCGCGATGGTGTTCAAGAAGCTGATGGCGAGCCTGGGCGCGGGCGGGGCCTCGGTCGAGACGGTGCTGTTCGAGGAGAACGTCGTGCCCGGCGGCGTGGTGCAGGGCGAGGTGCGCATCCAGGGCGGTTCGGTGCCGCAGCGGATCGAGGGGCTGTCGGTGGGGCTCCAGGCGCGGGTCGAGGTCGAGGGGAACGACGGCGAGTACAAGCAGGACGTGGAGTTCACGCGGGTACGGCTGGGCGGGGCCTTCGAGGTGCAGGCGGGGGCGGCGCACGTGGTGCCGTTCGGGCTGGAGATCCCCTGGGAGACGCCGGTCACCATGTTCCTGGGCCGGCACCTCACCGGCATGAACGTGGGGGTGACCACCCACCTCGCCATCGCCCGCGCCGTGGACTCGAGCGACCTCGATCCGGTGAACGTCCACCCGCTCCCGGCCCAGCAGGCGATCCTCGACGCCTTCGGCCGGCTCGGTTTCTCCTTCAAGTCCGCCGATCTCGAGCGCGGCCGCATCAGTGGCACGCGGCAGCGGCTGCCCTTCTACCAGGAGATCGAGTTCCACGCGCCCGCCGAGTACCGGGGGCTGAACGAGGTGGAGCTGTCGTTCGTCGCGGACGACCGCGAGATGGACGTCGTGCTGGAGATGGACAAGAAGCCGGGACTGTTCAGCTCGGGCAGTGACACCTACCGCTCGTTCACGGTCGACCTTCACACGTACGAGCGGACCGACTGGGCGGCCTACCTCCACCAGTGGCTCGCCGAGGTGGGCGGCAAGCGGAACTGGCTCTGAGCCGGGACCTGCCGGGCCTGCCGGGGTCGGCCCGGCCGGCCCCGGCAGGCGGTCGCCGGTCAGCCCAGCAGGACGACCAGCGGCGAGTCCGTACCCGCCCAGTGGCCGACGGCGTCGTCGAGCACCGTCTCCGCGGTGCGGGCGTCGCCCGGTGCCGCCTTGCGGAAGGTCTCCCAGTCCTCGGCGAGCAGCAGATAGCCGCGGAACTTGCCGGAGCCCCACCACGACAGGTCCGTGAGGCAGTCGGCGAGGGCGTCCCAGTTGCGGCCGAAGTACTCGGGGAACTCCAGGTCCGTCGCGCAGCGGTCGAGGAAGGCGGCCTTGTCGTGGACCCCGGAGAGCTGGAGTCTGGCGCCCCGCCAGTCGGCCTCGGCGGCGCGGGCCATGACGTCCGCGGGGGCTTCGGTGGGGGGCAGGTGGTAGATGCCCGGGGGGATCGTTCCGTTGAGGATGCCGGGGAGCCCTGGGGCGGGCAGCGGACGGGTCATGGGTGCACCACCGCTTCGAAGGTCTGGTAGTGGTCGCCGGTGTAGTAGCGCTCGGAGTGCTCGCCGGTGATGACGCGTCTGGCGCCGCGGTTGCGGGCGCCGGGGGTGGGGACGGTGTACTCGTGGTAGTAGCCGCGGGTCTGCTTGGGCAGCCGGTTCTCGTAGTTGCCGAAGACGGTGCCGTCCTTGTCGTACGGGAAGGGGCCGCCCTTGGCGATGAGTTCGAGGGTACGGCGCGCCTCGGGCGGCAGCTTGTCCTCGGTGACGGTCTTCATGCCCTTCGCCCAGGCGGGCACGGAGCCCGGTGGTGGCGTCGCGGCGGCCGGGGTCCGGGGCTTCGCCGCCTTCTGGCTCCCCGATGAGGAGCAGGCGGGGAGCAACAGCAGTGGCAGGGCTGCCAGCAGGAGGGTCAGGGCGCGCATGAGGCGGCTCTGCCGTCGTCCGATGTGTCGAAGTACATGAAGCACACTCCATATGGTCGCAGTGCCAGTGGTCCGGGCGTCGCTAGGCTGGCGCTTTCAGCTGTCCGCGCGTACTGGAGGTGTCCTGGTGTCCGAGCAGAAGCGTCGGCCGCTCCCCCACGATTTTCATCCGCCGGTGCCTTCGTTCCCCGTGGTGAGCGATGACGTGACGTCCGGGGCGAGGCTGAAGGACGATCAGGTCCTCGCCGGTGGCAATGTGTCGCCGCACCTGCGCTGGGAGGGCGCCCCCGAGGGGACGAAGAGCTTCGCGGTGACGTGCTACGACCCGGACGCGCCGACCGGCAGCGGTTTCTGGCACTGGGTCGTCTTCGACATCCCGGCCGACGTCACCGAGCTGCCGGCGGGTGCGGGCAGCGGGGGGATGAAGGGGCTGCCCGAGGGCGCCGTGCACGCGCGCAACGACTACGGCACCCGTGACTTCGGCGGCGCCGCGCCGCCGGCCGGGGACGGTCCGCACCGGTACGTCTTCACGGTGTACGCGGTGGACCGGGAGAAGCTGGGGCCGGACGAGGACGCCTCGCCGGCCGTGGTCGGCTTCCACCTGCGCTTCCACGCGCTGGGGCGGGCGCAGCTGATCGGTGAGTACGAGGTTCCGGCGGCCGGCTGACGTTCCCGCGCCCCGTCGCGCGGGGGCGGCGACCGGAAATTCCGTTGCGCCGGGCGGGCGGGGATCGCAGAGTGGTGGTGCCTGACTGACGGCTTCGCATGCGGCCGTCGGGCAGCGGGTACCGCAGTCGCGGGGGCGGTGGGGCGCTGGTGCGCCGGCCGCCTGCCGGAGTCCGGCTCGTCAGCCGGGTGGCCGCGCCTGCTGCTGGAACGCTCCGGGCCCGGTGATTTTCACGGGGGAAGGGCCCGGAGCGTTCTCTTTTACCCGAGATCTTTTACCCGAGCGGCGTCTGCTTTACCTGAGCAGCATCTGCACGATCGCGACGACGCCCACGACGACGATGACGCCGCGCAGGACCGTGGGTGAGAGCCTGCGGCCGACCTTCGCGCCTATCAGGCCGCCGATGGTGGAGCCCGCGGCGATCAGGAGGACGGCCGTCCAGTCGACGTCGGCGACGAAGACGAAGAAGAGCGCGGCGACGCCGTTGACGACGACACCGATGGTGTTCTTGAGGGCGTTGACGCGCTGGAGGTCGTCGTGGAGGAGCAGGCCCATGAGGGAGAGGTACATGACGCCCTGGGCCGCGCCGAAGTAGCCGCCGTAGGCGCTGGCCAGGAGGAGTCCGGCCAGGAGGGCGGGGCCGCCGTCGGTGGGGGCCTCGGTGCCGTTGCGCTCGCGGCGGCGGGCGAGGGCCCGGGCGAGCCGGGGCTGGAGGACGACGAGCACCAGGGCGAGGGCGATGAGCGCGGGGACGATCGCGTCGAAGGCCTTCGACGGGAGGGCGAGCAGCAGCACGGCTCCGGTGAGGCCGCCGATCAGTGCGGTGATGCCGAAGCGGATGACGCGGGCGCGCTGGCCGCGGAGCTCGCGGCGGTAGCCGACGGCGCCGCTGATGTTGCCGGTGACGAGGCCGATGGTGTTCGAGACGTTGGCGGTGACGGGTGGCAGGCCGGTGGCGAGGAGCACCGGAAAGGTGAAGAGGGTGCCGCTGCCGACGATCGCGTTGATGGTGCCCGCGCCGACGCCGGCGGCGAGGACCGCGAGTGCTTCCCAGATGGACAAGGCCATCTCCTTCGCTTCAGTGTGTCGCCTCCCCGCCCTGAGGGGGTCGGGGGGCCGCACTGATCATGCATGAACGGATCATGCATGGGGAGGGAGAGTCCCGGTCGATCGTCTCAGTTGATCATTCAGTCGATCGGGGGCTGCTCGCGGCGCGGGCTCTCCTTGGTGATCTTGGGGGCGCCGCCGCCTCCGCCGCCCGGGGCGCCGAAGCTGCCGACGGCGCCGCTGAGGCCCTTGAGCGCGTCGCCGATCTCGCTGGGGACGATCCAGAGCTTGTTGGCGTCGCCCTCGGCGATCTTCGGGAGCATCTGGAGGTACTGGTAGGCGAGCAGCTTCTCGTCGGCGTCACCGGCGTGGATGGACTCGAAGACCGTGCGGATCGCCTGGGCCTCGCCCTCGGCGCGGAGGGCGGCGGCCCGGGCCTCGCCCTCGGCGCGGAGGATCGCGGACTGCTTCTCGCCCTCCGCCGTGAGGATCTGCGACTGCCGGATGCCCTCGGCGGTGAGGATCGCGGCGCGCTTGTCCCGGTCGGCGCGCATCTGCTTCTCCATCGAGTCCTGGATGGAGGTGGGGGGCTCGATGGC
The DNA here is from genome assembly GCF_054551825.1 of Streptomyces sp. L500. Taxonomy (NCBI): domain Bacteria; kingdom Bacillati; phylum Actinomycetota; class Actinomycetes; order Kitasatosporales; family Streptomycetaceae; genus Streptomyces; species Streptomyces sp. L500. The sequence continues at coordinate 18,890 of NZ_JBTOLC010000069.1, read as the reverse complement.
CTTGAGCTCGACGCGGTTGACGCGGATGCCCCACTTGCCGGTGGCCTCGTCGAGGACGCCGCGCAGGGCCGCGTTGATCTCCTCGCGGGAGGTGAGGGTCCGCTCCAGGTCCATGCCGCCGATGATGTTGCGCAGGGTGGTGACGGTGAGCTGTTCGATGGCCTGGATGAAGCTGGAGACCTCGTAGGTCGCGGCGCGGGCGTCGGTCACCTGGTAGTAGATGACCGTGTCGATGTTGACGACCAGGTTGTCCTGGGTGATCACCGGCTGCGGCGGGAACGGGACGACCTGTTCGCGGAGGTCGATGCGGTTGCGGATGGAGTCGATGAACGGGACGACGATGTTCAGGCCCGCGTTGAGGGTCCGGGTGTAGCGGCCGAAGCGCTCCACGATGGCGGCGCTGGCCTGTGGGATCACCTGCACCGTCTTCATGAGGGCGATGAAGACGAGCACCACCAGGATGATCAGGACGATGATGATCGGTTCCATCGTGGCTCAGCTCCCCGTGCCGCTGTCGTGGGTCTCGTGGGTCGTGACCAGTGCGTGGCCGCAATGGTCTTGATCAGTCTTCCAGAACCGGGGGCTCGCGTGCAGGCGTTGGGCCCAGCTCGTCGGATGCGGCCGGTTCCGGCCTACGGTCAGATGACGACGGCCGTGGCGCCGTCGATCTCGACGACGTCGACCTGCTGGCCCACCTCGTAGGAGCGGTCGGCGTGGAGGGAGCGGGCGGACCAGATCTCGCCCGCGAGCTTGATGCGGCCGCCGGCGCCGTCGACCCGTTCGAGGACGACGGCCTGCCGGCCCCTGAGCGCGTCGATGCCCATCGCCGTCTCGCCGCGGCGGGCGCGCTGGCGGTTGGCGATCGGGCGGACGACGGCGATGAGAGCGACGGAGACGACGGCGAAGACCACGAATTGGGCCACCGCGCCCGCGTGGAGGACGGCCGCGGTGACCGCGGCCGCGACGGCCCCGACCGCGAGCATGCCGAATTCCGGCATGGCGGTCACGACCAGCGGAATTCCCAGTCCGACGGCGGCCACGAGCCACCACACCCATGTGTCCACATGGTCATGGTAGGGGGGTGGCCGCCCGGCGGACAGGGCGTGCGGAGGGAGCTCGGGCTCCCTTAGGCCATCGGGAGGCCCTGGGCCGTCCAGCGGTCGCCGCGCTGCTCGACCACCAGCGGCAGGCCGAAGCAGTGGGAGAGGTTGCGGGAGGTCAGCTCCAGCTCGATGGGGCCGGCGGCCAGCACCTTGCCCTGGCGGATCATCAGGACGTGGGTGAAGCCGGGGGCGATCTCCTCGACGTGGTGGGTGACCATGACCATCGAGGGGGCGAGCGGGTCGCGGGCGAGCCGGCCCAGGCGGCGGACGAGGTCCTCGCGGCCGCCGAGGTCCAGGCCGGCGGCGGGCTCGTCGAGCATCAGCAGCTCGGGGTCGGTCATCATCGCGCGGGCGATGAGGGTGCGCTTGCGCTCGCCCTCGGAGAGGGTGCCGAACTTGCGGTCGAGGAACTCGGTCATGCCGAGGACGTCGAGGAAGGCGCGGGCGCGCTGCTCGTCGACCTCCTCGTAGTTCTCGTGCCAGCCGGCGGTCATGCCGTAGGCGGCGGTGAGGACCGTCTGGAGGACGGTCTGGCTGCGCGGCAGCTTGTCGGCCAGGGCGATGCCGGCCATGCCGATGCGCGGGCGGAGCTCGAAGACGTCGACCGAGCCGAGCTTCTCACCGAGGATCCGGGCGGTGCCCTTGGTGGGGAAGAGATAGCTGGAGGCGACATTGAGAAGGGTGGTCTTGCCGGCGCCGTTGGGGCCGAGGATCACCCAGCGCTCGCCTTCCTTGACCGACCAGGAGACCTGGTCCACCAGAGCCCGGCCCTCGCGGACCACGGATACGTCCACCAGTTCCAGCACATCGCTCATGAGCGCGTTGTCTCCCATTGCAGTCGCTTCGTCGCTTGCGCCTGTCGGCGCAGTCCCCTGGGAAAAACCTACGCCACCGGTTACCGATGGCAGTCCCTAGGCTGGGGGCCATGCTCGATGAGAATCGCTCAGGACGGCTCACGGCGTGGGGAAATGCCCTCCTTGCCGGATTTGCCGCCCCGGATGACGCCGCACACCACATCACCGGAAGTGACGCGGTACACCGTGTCGTCGGTTTGCCCGGGGAGTCCGGGCCGGTGGGACTCACCCTCGCGCTGGGCCGGCTGAGGGCGCTGGGGGCGACGGGACTGCGGCTGGCGCTTCCGGTGCCGGGGCATCCGCTGGGGCTCAGCGGCCCGCCGGAGTTCAACGCCCGCGCCCTGGAGGCCGAGGAGGCGGTCGTCGTCCCGGGGACGGCGCTGGGGCTGGTGCCGGAGGTGTACGAGGCGGGGCCCGAGGGCGATGTCCACGTCGAGGTGGTGTGGCACTGCCTGGCCGTGCGGGACGCGCCGCCCGCCGACGTGCCGTCGCTGTCGGAGGCCGAGCGGGAGCTGGCCGAGGCGCTGCGCGAGGCGACCGAGGTGCTGACCCGGCTGGACGTGGCCGGCTCGGGCCCGGTGGCCCGGGCGGCGCTGGACGCGTACCGGGCGCGGGCCGAGCAGAACCGGGAGGTGCTGGCGCCGGGGTATCCGCCGCGGGCGGCGCGGGTGCTGGAGCTGGCCCAGCGGGTCGGGGCGCTGATCGGGATCGCCTACGAGCCGGGGGACGTCCAGGGGCGTGAGCACGGGGGCGCGGTGAGCGCGTCGGAGATCGCGGCGCGGGCGGCGGCGCTGCGGCCGGTGGAGCGTACGGCCCGGCGGGCGCGGGTGGCCGCGTACAACGCGATGGTGGAGGAGCGGGATCGCGGGCGGCACTGAGCCTCGCCCGCGCCGGCCGGGCGACGGCGAGGCCCCGCGGGCCAGGGGTCCGCGGGGCCTCGCCGGGTGCCGTGGGTCAGTCGCGGTCGTGGTGGCCGCCGTGGTGGTGGCTGCTGTTGTGCTCGCTGAAGTGGTGCTCTTCGGTCATGTGGTGGTCTTCGCCGACGGGGCCGTTGATGCAGGTGTTGCCGAACGTCGGGTTCAGGAGGCCGACGATGTCGATGGTGTTGCCGCAGAGGTTGATCGGGATCTGGATCGGAACCTGGATGACGTTGCCGGAGACGACACCCGGCGAGCCCTTGGCGACACCGGAGGCCAGCGCTCCGTCGAACCCGTCGTCGGTGGCGGCGGCGGGGACGACGGAGGCGCCGAGGGCGACGCCGGCCGCAGCCAGTGCGAGGGCGGCCTTCTTGGCACTGTTCATAGGTGCTCTTCCTTCTGATGACTGACCTGATCGACCCCTGCCACGGGGCCCTGCACCTATGAACGCCAATGCACCGCCGACGGCACGGCCATCGACGGTGTTTGCCCTCTTTCGGACGATTGACCACCACCCGGATGTCGGCTCCGCCGGATGCGGAGCCGACCTGCCTACGAGGTGGCGAGGGTTAAAGCGACGAGCTGATTACTCGTTGACGCAGAGGTTGCCCGCGGCCGGGTTCAGGACGCCGACGACGTCGATGGTGTTGCCGCAGAAGTTGACCGGGACCTCGACCGGGACCTGGACGACGTTGCCGGAGGCGACGCCGGGCGACTTCTCCGCCACGCCGTGCGCGCCGTGGGCCCCGTGGGCGGAGGCGGCACCGGCGCCGGCGAGGGCGAGACCGCCGACGGCGAGCGTGACAGCAGCGGCCTTCTTGATGTTCTTCACTCTTCCTATGACCTTCCTGAGTGTTTTGCCAGAGCGTCGCCACGGCTCCCGCCGCGGTTACGTCATGGAAAACGGGCCAGGGCCATTCGGGTTGCTGGCGCGAGTGGGTTATCACACGACCGCATGAATCTCTGATCAGAACGCGACGTTCCGCAACCGTCCGGGGCCGGTCGCGCGTCAGGCTCCGATCCCATGTCGGACGGCCCACAGCGCCGCCTGCGTCCGGTCGGCGAGGTCCAGCTTCATCAGGATGTTCGACACGTGGGTCTTGACGGTCTTCTCGGACAGGACCAGCGCCCGGGCGATCTCCCGGTTGGACCGCCCGTCCGCGATCAGGGCCAGCACCTCGCGCTCCCGCTCCGTGAGCCCGTTGCCTCTCCCCTGGCCCCCGCCGCCGCCCTCGTCCTGCGACAGAAGGGCGTCCGCCACCTCCGGCTGGAGCAGGACGTGCCCGGCGTGCACGGACCGGATGGCGCCGGCGAGGGCGTCCGGGTCCACGTCCTTGTAGACGTAGCCCGCCGCGCCCGCCCGCAGGGCGGGGATGACGGTGCGCTGCTCGGTGAAGCTGGTGACGACCAGCACCCGGGCGGGGTTGTCGAGCTCCCGGAGCCTGCGCAGCGCCTCGATCCCGTCCATGCCGGGCATCTTCGCGTCCATCAGGACGACATCCGGCCGCAGCTCCTCGGCCCGCTCGACGCCCTCGACGCCGTCAGCGGCCTCCCCGACGACCTCGATGTCGTCCTGTACCTCCAGAAAGGTGCGCAGTCCCCTGCGGACCACCTGGTGGTCGTCCACCAGCAGCACCCGGATCGCGCGGCTCTCAGCCACCGGGCACCTCCATTTCGATCGTCGTGCCCTTGCCGGGCGCGGAATCCACGGTCAGGCCGCCGCCGACGCCGTTCGCCCGGTCCCGCATGGAGACCAGGCCCAGGTGCCGGCCGGCCCTGCGCACGGCGGAGGGGTCGAAGCCCTGCCCGTCGTCGCTCACGCGCAGGGCGGCGCCGTGGCCCCGGCGTGTGAGGCTGACGTCCACGGTCCGCGCCCCGGAGTGGCGCAGGGCGTTGTGGAGGGCCTCCTGGGCCACCCGCAGCAGCGCCTCCTCCTGGGCGGCCGGCAGGGCCCTCACGCCCTGGGCGGCGAAGGTGACCTTGGCGGCGGCCTGGGCCCGGTCGAGGACCTTGACCTGGGTGCGCAGGGTGGCGACGAGGCCGTCCTCGTCGAGCCCCGCCGGGCGCAGCTCCACGACGGCGGCGCGCAGCTCGTCGGCCGCCTCGGCGGCGAGCCGGGCGACCTGGTGGAGCTCGCCCTTGGCGCGGGCCGGGTCGCGGTCGACGAGGGCGGCCGCGGCCTGGGCGGTCAGCCGCAGGGAGAAGAGCTTCTGGGAGACCGCGTCGTGGAGCTCGTGGGCGAGACGGGCCCGCTCCCCCGCGATGGTCAGCTCGCGGCTGCGCTCGTAGAGGCGGGCGTTGGTGAGGGCTATGGCGGCGTGCTGGGCGAGGACGCTCAGCAGTTCCTCGTCCTCGGCGGTGAAGCCGCAGCCGCCGTCGGGCTTGGGGCACCTCTTGTTCGCGAGGCCCCTCTTGTTCGCAAGGAAAAGCGCGCCCAGGATCTCGTCGCCGTCGGCGACGGGCATCCCGATGAAGTCGCTCATGTCGGGGTGGGCGTCGGGCCAGCCCTCGAAGCGGTGGTCCAGGCGGACGTCGGCGAGGCGCTGCGGGGTGGCTTCCTTGAGCATGGCGGCGAGGATGCCGTGCTGGCGGGGCAGCGGGCCGATGGCCTTCCACTGGTCGTCGCTGACGCCGTCGACGACGAACTGGGCGAAGCCGCCGTGGTCGTCGGGGACGCCGAGGGCGGCGTACTCGGCGTCGAGGAGCTCCCGGGCGGAGACGACGATCGTCTTGAGGACGTCGCGCACTTCCAGATGGCGGCTCATGGCGAGCAGGGCGGTGCTGACGGCCGTGAGGCCGGAGCGGGGGCCATGGGTCATGGGGTCACCGTATACAGGGCGCCCGCCCGGGGGATCGGCCTCGGGGCGGCCGGGGCTCGGTCGTCCGGCTTAGGCCGGTGGGCCCGGGGGCACGCTCTCCTCATGTCTATACCAATAGGACGGTGGACCCCCACCCACGGCGAGCCGTACCGGGCCGTGCCGTACCGGCCCGTGCGGATGGGGGCCGAGGAGTCGGTCGGGCGGGCGGCGGAGTTGCGGGAGCGGATGGCGGAGCGGCGGACCGTGCGGCGGTTCTCGGCCGATCCCGTGCCGGATCAGGTGGTCAGGGACGCGATCGCGTGCGCGGCGACCGCGCCCTCCGGGGCGCATCAGCAGCCGTGGACGTTCGTCCTGGTGAAGGACCCGGAGGTGCGGCGGCGCATCCGGGAGGCGGCGGAGGAAGAGGAGCGCGTCTCCTACGCGGGGCGGCTGGGCGAGGAGTGGCTGGCGGCGCTGCGTCCACTGGGCACGGACGAGGTGAAGCCGCATCTGACGGACGCTCCCGCGCTGATCGTGGTCTTCCAGCAGCGCTACTGGCTGGGCGAGGACGGCAGCCGGCGCAAGCACTACTACGTGGACGAGTCGGTCGGCATCGCGGTCGGGATGCTGCTGTCCGCGCTGCATCTGTCCGGGCTGGCGGCGCTGGTGCACACGCCGAGCCCGATGCGGTTCCTGTCGGAGGTGCTGGGGCGGCCGGTGAACGAGAAGGCGTTCGCGGTGATCCCCGTGGGCTATCCGGCGGCGGACTGCGAGGTGCCGGACCTGGTGCGCAAGAGCCTGGACCAGGTGCTGGTGGAGGTCTGACCCCAGGCCGGGTCGAGGGCACCCCAAAGCAACGTTTCTGATCGCAAACACTCCGCAGGGAAGCGGCCACACCGGGTGAGGAACGAGCACTCCCGGTGTGAGCCCGCTCATGGGACGCACGTCACGTACGAAGCGGCCTAGTGGACGGATAAGACGCCCATAAGGAGCGGTTCGACCAGGTGGCACGCCCTTTGGGCCGAGCCCCGCGAAGGGCGCCGCAACGAAGCGGCTTAGTACGTCACACCTTTGCCAGGGCATTTTGCTGCCGCTAAGAATTTGCTCCGTCGCACGGCGCCGCGAACCGAGGAACGGCGCTCTCAGCGCGCCAGGACGGGCCGGTGCGACTCACGCGATCGGAAGAGGTTCAGCTCAGCATGCGTTCTCCCATCTCTGGCTATACCCGCCTGACCAAGGTCCACACGTTCTCCGCGGCCGGGATCGCCGCGGCCGGTGTCGCCGCTCTGGCGTTCGCGGTCGTGCCGAACGGTTCCGCCGACGCCGAGCAGTCCCAGGCGGTGAAGCCGGTGGCGTGGAACGCCTCCGCCTTCGGCGAGACCCAGCAGGCCGAGCTGAACAAGCAGGCGGACCGCGCGGCCGAGCAGGCCAAGAAGGACGCCGAGAACAAGAAGAAGGCCGAGGCGGAGGCCCAGGCCAAGGCGAAGGCCGACAAGGAGCGCGCCGACAAGGAGGCCGCCAGCCGGTCCGAGGAGCGCAAGCCGGTCGCGGCCGCCGCCGCTCCCGCCGCGCCCGCCGCGCCCGCCCCCAAGGTCTACGCCAACAACCTTGACGGCTGGATCAAGGAATCCCTGGACATCATGAAGGCCAAGGGCATCCCGGGCACCTACAACGGCATCTACCGCAACATCATGCGGGAGTCCACGGGCAACCCCAACGCCATCAACAACTGGGACTCCAACGCCGCCGCCGGCATCCCCTCCAAGGGCCTGCTCCAGGTGATCGACCCGACCTTCAAGGCGTACCACGTCGCGGGCACCTCCTGGAACATCTACGACCCGGTCGCCAACATCACCGCCGCCTGCAACTACGCGGCCAAGGTGTACGGCTCGATGGACAACGTGAACTCCGCCTACTGACGGCCGGAGGACACAGAGCTACGCCGAAGGGCGGCACCCCGTGGGGGTGCCGCCCTTCGGCGTGTTCAGGGACGGGCCGCCGTCACTTGCGCATGACCTCGGGCTCGTGGCGGCGCAGCAGACGGACGACCGCGAAGCCGCACGCGACGCCGATGGCGAGGAGGGCGATCATGTCGATGCTCCACTGGCCGGCGGTGTGCGCCCAGAGCGGGTCGAGGTTCGTCGGGTTGCTCTTGTCCATCGGCGCCATGATGTGCGAGAGGTCCAGCGTGGTGCCGGCGCCGGCGATGGCCCAGCGGGCCGGCATCAGCCAGGCGACCTGCTCGATGCCGGGCGAGTCGTACAGCTTGAACAGGATGCCGGTGAAGACGACCTGGACGATGGCGAACATGACCAGCAGCGGCATGGTCTTCTCGCTGGTCTTCACCAGGGAGGAGATGACCAGGCCGATCATCATGCAGGTGAAGCCCAGGGCGATGATCATGAGGCACATCTCGACGGCCGGGAACTTCTGCAGGATGAGGCCCTGCGCCGGCAGCTTGCGGACCGAGAAGCCGATGGCGCAGGTGAGGACGCCCTGCACCACGGTGATGAGGCTGAGGACGATCACCTTGGACATCAGGTACGCGGACCGGGACAGACCGACGGCGCGTTCCCGTTCGTAGATGACCCGTTCCTTGATCAGCTCACGGACCGAGTTGGCGGCGCCGGAGAAGCACATGCCGACCGCGAGGATCAGCATGATCGTGCCGGCGTCCTGGTTGAAGTGGCGCGGCGCGGGGGCGCCCAGTCCGTAGTCGGACGGGATGAGGGTGCTCACGCCGCCGAGGACGGCGGGGAGGAGCAGCATCAGGGCCAGGAAGCCGCGGTCGGAGGCGATGACCGAGCTGTAGCGGCGCATCAGCGTCCACAGCTGGGAGCCCCAGCTCTGCGGCACCGGCGGGCGGACCACCTGCGGCTGGACGTGGACGGACTGCGGGGCGACGGCGTCGATGTCGGCCGCGTACATCTGGTAGTGCTGCGAGCCCTTCCAGCGGCCCGCCCAGTCGTAGTCGCGGTAGTTCTCGAACGCCGAGAAGACGTCGGCCCAGGTCTCGTAGCCGAAGAAGTTGAGCGCCTCCTCCGGCGGGCCGAAGTAGGCCACCGAACCGCCCGGCGCCATCACCAGCAGCTTGTCGCAGAGCGCCAGCTCGGCCACGGAGTGGGTGACCACCAGGACCGTGCGGCCGTCGTCCGCGAGGCCGCGCAGCAGCTGCATCACGTCGCGGTCCATGCCCGGGTCGAGGCCGGACGTGGGCTCGTCGAGGAAGATCAGCGACGGCTTGGTCAGCAGCTCCAGGGCGACCGAGACGCGCTTGCGCTGGCCGCCGGAGAGGGCGGTGACCTTCTTGTCCTTGTGGATGTCGAGCTTGAGCTCGCGCAGCACCTCGTCGATGCGGGCCTCGCGCTCGGAGGCCGCGGTGTCGCCGGGGAAGCGGAGCTTGGCCGCGTAGCGCAGGGCCTTACGGACCGTGAGCTCCTTGTGGAGGATGTCGTCCTGCGGGACCAGGCCGATGCGCTGCCGGAGCTCGGCGAACTGCTTGTACAGGTTCCGGTTGTCGTAGAGGACGTCACCCTGGTTGGCGGGCCGGTAGCCGGTGAGCGCCTTGAGGAGGGTGGACTTTCCGGAGCCGGAGGGGCCGATGACGGCGATCAGCGACTTCTCGGGGACGCCGAAGGAGACGTCCTTGAGGATCTGCTTGCCGCCGTCGACCGTCACCGTCAGGTGGCGGGCCGAGAAGGAGACGTCACCGGTGTCGACGAACTCCTCGAGGCGGTCGCCGACCAGCCGGAAGGTCGAGTGACCGACACCGACGGTGTCCTGGGGGCCGATCAGCTGCTGCCGGACCGGCTGGCCGTTGACGTACGTGCCGTTGTGGGAGCCGAGGTCGACGATCTCGAAGCCGCCGGGGGTGGCCCGGAACTCGGCGTGGTGACGGGAGACCTGGAGGTCGGAGACGACCAGGTCGTTGTCGAGGGCACGACCGATGCGCATCACCCGGCCGACGGCCACCTGGTGGAAGCGGGTCGGGCTCTCACCGCCGCCCGTGCCGGGCGCCTGGCCCTGCGGCTGGGCGGCCTGCTGCTGCGGCGCGTACGGCTGCTGCCAGCCGCCCTGCTGCGGCACCTGCTGGTACTGCTGCGGAGGCTGGTGCCCCCAGCCCTGGGCGCCCGGCTGCTGGTACTGCTGCGGGGCCGGCTGGCCGGGCTGGACCGCCGGGGCCATCGCCGTCTGGGCGCTGTAGATGTCGGCGGCCGGCGCGGCGGGGGCGGCCGGGGCGGCGGCGGAGAGGTTCAGCCGCGGGCCGTCCGTCGCGTTGCCCAGGTGGACGGCCGCACCCGGGCCGATTTCCATCTGGTGGACGCGCTGGCCCTGCACATAGGTGCCGTTGGTGCTGCCGTGGTCCTCGATGAGCCAGCCGTGGCCGCCCCACCGGACGGTGGCGTGTCGCCAGGAGACGCGGGCGTCCTCCAGGACCATGTCACCCTGCGGGTCGCGCCCGAGGGTGTACGACCGGGACGGGTCCAGCGTCCAGGTCTGTCCGTTCAATTCCAGTACGAGTTCCGGCACTCCATGCCCCACTATTTGTCCCCCGATGAGCCCCCTGCACGGGGGAGTCTAGGGATGGCGAACATCGGGAGGAACTATTTCAGGCGCAGTCCCCCAACCAAAAGTCGGGAGCCTCACGACCGTGTACCGGCCCTGTAACAGGCGCCGTTGACCGATGCGAAACGCGCCCTGACAGTAGTAACCGCCCGGGGATGCGCGGGATCGTCGCGGATCGTCCGCTTCCGGGGGGACTGGTAGGAACCGGGGGGCCGTGATGACGTTGACCAGCGGCAGCCGCGCGGCGCGCGGCGCCGATCTCGTACTCACCGCGATAGCCGCGGTGAGCTGGGCCTTTCTCGCCATGGCGGGAGTCGCGGCGCTGGGGCTGCATCTGCTGGGCGCGGACGCGGCGGGGTCGCTGGGCCCGCTGACGGCGGCGGTGGTCGTCCTCGCGGTCGGTGGCTCCATCACTCCCTCGGGCTCGGTCGAAGCATTCGGGCTCACGGGCGCCGGGGCGCACACCACCATCGACATCGCGCCGCTGGGCGTCAGCCTGGTGGGGGCGTTGTCGCTGGGGATGGTGTTCGCCCGGTCGCTGCGGCCCCTGGGGCCCGCGGTGCGGGGATCCGAGCTCCTCGCGCGGGCGGCCGCGGTCGCCCTGCTGTTCCTGCTGGTCCTGGGCGGGCTCGCGTGGGCGGCCTCCTCCACCGTCACCTTCGACGGCGGCGGTCTGGGCCTCGGCGGAGCGGGCGGCACCACGCGGATCCCGGGGCTGGGCGACATCGGGAACATCGGGAACATCGGGGGCGGTCTGCCCGGCCGGCTCGGGGACCTGGCGCAGGCCAAGGCGTCGGTGGGCTTCTCGGTGCGGCCCGGGGCGTCGCTGCTCGGCGGCCTGGCGTGGGTGCTGGGCGTCCTGCTGGTCACGCTGCTGTCCGCCCGCCGGGCCCCGCTCCCCCGCCGCTGGCAGGCGGCCCACCGCGCGGTCCGCCCGGCGGCCTCGGCGCTGCGCTCGGTGCTGGTGCTGGCGGTCGTCGCGGGCCTGGCGGCCGCCGGGGTCGCGGCGGCGGGCGACGACCACCCCCGGCGGGTGCTGGGCGCGGCCGTGCTCGGGGCACCGAACGGGGTGTGGCTGGGGGTGCCGCTGGGACTGTTCGTCCCCCTGCGGGGCACGGCGAGCGGGTCGCTGCTCCAGGTGCTGCCGCATCCGCTGGACGAACTGCTGCGCGCCGGGACGGACCAGTCGGTGACGGTGGGCCGGATCGCCGACCTGGAGCCGCTGGTGTGGCTGCTGCCGGTGGGGTGTGTGCTGCTGATGCTGACGGCCGGGGTGCTGACCGGGGCCCGTACGCCCCGGGACGGGGCCGGGCCGGGGGCGTACGCGTGGCGGTGCGGGCTGGCGCTGGGGGTGGCCACGGCGGTGGCGCTGCCCCTGCTGGTGCTGGCGACGCGGGTCAAGGCGGACGCCGGCCTGTCGGTGCTGGGCGTCGACGCCCTGGGGGCGGGGCTGGAGCTGTCCGGCAGCGTGCCCCTCGCCCTGGCCCTGGGGGCCGTGTGGGGACTGGGCGCGGGGGCGTTCGGCGGGCTGCTGGCGTACGCGACGGGGGCGGCGGGACGGCGGGCCTCGGCCCACGCGCGCGCCCGGCGCCCCGACGAGGGCCGCCCGGGCGAGGGCCGCAGCTACCCGGACCTGGCGTACGTTCCGGGCCCGTACGCCCCCTCGCCGGGGTACCGGCCCTCGCGCCCGGACACCAACCCGTATCTGCGACCGCCCGGGGAGGCCCGGCCCGGGGAGGGTGCTCCCGGCGGGGGGCCTGCCGGCGGGGCGCCCGGTGGGGGGCCGCCCGGTGGGGGGCGCGGTGCGCGTGGGCCTTCGGGGGCGGGGGCGCCCGGTGCGTCCGGCCCCTCCGGGGATTCCGGCGGGCAGGACCCCTTCACCGCGCCGACGCAGACCGGCCGGCCGCCGGTGCCGCCCCCGCCCCGGCGGCGGCCGGGGGCGCCGTACCGGTACGGGTCGTCGCCGGTGCCGCCGCCGGACGAGCCGCCGCCCGCGCCGTGGCGGCGTCCGTAGGGGCCCGCCGGGAGCCGTCGTGGGGGCGTCGTGGGGGCGTCGTGGGGGCGTCCTGGGCGGGCTGAGTTGTCAGCCGGGACAGGTGTGCGGATACCGTAGGACCACCATGAGCGCATCGCAGATCCCCGCTGCCGCCGTCGCCACCGGCGATGATGTCCCCACTCTCCTTGTGAAGATCTTCGGGAAGGACCGGCCGGGCATCACGGCCGGCCTCTTCGACACCCTCGCCGCCTTCGCCGTCGACGTCATAGACATCGAGCAGATCGTCACCCGGGGACGGATCACGCTGTGCGCCCTGGTCACCGCCCCCGTCGGCGGCGGAGCCACCGAGGGCGGGCTGCGGGCCACCGTGCACAGCTGGGCGGAGTCGATGCACCTCCAGACGGAGATCATCTCCGGCCGGGGCGACAACAGGCCGCGCGGTGTCGGCCGTTCCCACGTCACCGTGCTCGGGCACCCGCTGACCGCCGAGTCGACCGCCGCCATCGCGGCCCGCATCACCGACACCGGCGGCAACATCGACCGTATCTTCCGGCTCGCCAAGTACCCCGTGACGGCCGTGGAGTTCGCGGTCTCGGGCACGGACACGGAGAAGCTGCGCACCACGCTGGCCACCGAATCGGCGGCGCTGGGCGTGGACGTGGCCGTGGTGGCCGCCGGGCTTCAGCGCCGGGCGCAGCGGCTGGTCGTGATGGACGTGGACTCCACCCTCATCCAGGACGAGGTCATCGAGCTGTTCGCGGCCCACGCGGGCTGTGAGGCCGAGGTGGCCGAGGTGACCGCGCGGGCGATGCGGGGCGAGCTGGACTTCGAGAAGTCCCTCCACGAACGGGTGGCGTTGCTGGCGGGGCTGGACGCGTCGGTGGTGGAGAAGGTGCGGGCGGAGGTCCGGCTGACGCCGGGTGCCCGCACGCTGATCAGGACGCTGAAGCGGCTGGGCTTCCAGGTGGGTGTGGTCTCGGGCGGGTTCACGCAGGTCACGGACGATCTGCGGGAGCGGCTGGGGCTGGACTTCGCCTCCGCCAACACGCTGGAGATCGTCGACGGCAAGCTGACCGGCCGGGTCACCGGGGAGATCGTGGACCGGGAGGGCAAGGCCCGGCTGCTGCGCCGGTTCGCGGCGGAGGCGGGAGTCCCGCTGGCGCAGACGGTGGCGATCGGCGACGGCGCCAACGACCTGGACATGCTCAACGCGGCCGGGCTCGGGGTGGCGTTCAACGCCAAGCCCCTGGTGCGGGAGGCGGCGCACACGGCCGTGAACGTGCCGTTCCTGGACACGGTGCTGTATCTGCTGGGTGTCACGAGAGAAGAGGTCGAGGCGGCCAACACCCACGAGTGACGACCGCCCCGTCCGCCGACCGTCAGGCGTGCGGCGTCCAGAAGGCGACGAGCCGTCCCACGCCGTGCTCGACGGACTTCCAGGACCCGCTGAAGGTCAGCACCGCGACCGCGGCGGTGGGGAAGCCGGAACGGTTCATCCGGGCGAGGAGATCGCCGTCGGCCTCACCGGCGAGGGCGTCGGCCAGGGCGTGCATCCCGGGGTTGTGCCCGATGAGCACCAGGTCGGCCACCTCGTCGGAGACCTCGTTGAGCAGGGCGATCAGCTCGCCGAGGGACGCCTCGTACATCCGGTCCTCGTAGACCGTACGGGGGCGCTCGGGCAGCTCGGAGACGGCGAGCTTCCAGGTCTCGCGGGTGCGCGCGGCGGTCGAGCAGAGGGCCAGTTCGGGGGTGACACCGGAGCCGGCGAGCCAGCGGCCGGCGACCGGGGCGTCCTTGCGGCCGCGGTCCGCGAGGGGACGTTCGTGGTCGTCGCCGTCGGACCACTCGGCCTTGGCATGCCGGAGAATGACGATCCTGCGGGTCGGGTCGGAGCTCATGCCGTCCAGCTTCGCATGAAACGCGCGACGAGGCGCGGGGTGTTGACGGGCTCGCCACCTCCGGGCGGCGGCCTTCGACGCGCGGGCGCTCACGGCGCCAGACGCTCCGCGGCGTACCGCGCGAAGCGCACCACTTGCGCGACGGCGCCGCCCCCTGACGCGCCGGCTTCGGAGGGGCCGTCGGCCGAGGCGGGCGAGGCGGTCAGCAGGAACGTCAGCAGCAGAAGGAAGACCGCGAGCGCGGCGGTGGGCAGGGCCACGGCCCACCAGGTCAGCCGGGTCCGGTGCCGCCGGGAGACGGCGGCGGGGGGCTGCGGGCCGGCGGGCATGAGGGTCTCCTGGGAGGTCGGGTACGCCGCACCGTCGCGGCGTACTACGAACCTACGGAGACCCGCCACCTTCCCCCATCCGGCCTTCCACCCAATCGACCCTGACCTTCGCCCCCTAGGGGATGGTGGGGCCAGCCCCACCCCGGCCGGGCGGACGGGCGAGCCGGCGGCGTCGGGCCGGTGGCGTCAGGGGGAGGCGAGGGTGGCGATCACGCTGATGACGACGGTGATGCCGAGCATCACGCCGAGGATCGTCAGCAGGGCCTTCTGGCCGTTCTTGGGATTGGGGTTCTCTTCGAGGACCGGCATGAGGACAAGTGTCCCACCCGCGCCGGGGCCCCGGTCACCCGGGTGCGTGGGTGACCCAGGCCCGGCGGATGCCCAGCCAGCAGCGCTGGGCGAGGACGACGTGCCGGGCGGGCCCGACGGTGACGGGGGCGGTGTCCATCCCCGGGTCCCACCAGTGGACGCACTCGACGTGCAGCTGGACGCGGTCGGGGGTGGCGTTGCCGTTGAAGCAGTGGGTGACGGCGTGGGAGCCGTGGAGGCGGGTGTGGCACTCGGCCTCGCGGGGCGTCGGCGGCGCGGGGGCGATCGCCGTGGTGCCCAGCAGGGCGAGGGTGGCGAACAGCAGCACCGCCGCACGCCGTATCGGGGGGCTCATGTCCGTCCACCTCCCTCCTCCCCCAGTGTGCGGGCGCGCGTCGCGCCGCACGACCCGGGAAACGCGCGATGCCCGCCCCGGCGGGTGGGCCGGAACGGGCATCGCGGAGGCGCTATGGGCGTCAGGCGCCCATCATGTGGTGTCAGGCGCCCATCATGTGCACGCCGCCGACCGCTTCTGCACGCCGCCCTCGCACTGATCGGCCCCGGAGGGCCTCACAGGCTTCGGGCGGCTGCGCCGGACTCCGTCCGGCGAGTGGGGTGTCAGGCGCCCATCATGTGCACGCCGCCGTCGACGTGGACGATCTCGCCCGTCGTGCGCGGGAAGAAGTCCGACAGCATGCCGACGACGCCGCGGCCGGCCGGCTCCGGGTCGGCCAGGTCCCAGCCGATGGGGGCGCGGTGGTTCCACACGTCCGCGAGCTCCTCGAAGCCCGGGATGGACTTGGCGGCCATCGACTTGATCGGGCCGGCCGAGACCAGGTTGCAGCGGATGCCCTTGGGGCCGAGGTCGCGGGCCAGGTAGCGGTTGGTGCCCTCGAGGGCGGCCTTGGCCACGCCCATCCAGTCGTACTTCGGCCACGCGATCTGCGCGTCGAAGGTCAGGCCCACGATGGAGGAGCCCTCGCGCATCAGCGGCAGCAGGGCCATCGCCAGCGACTTGTAGGAGTACGCCGAGACCTGGACGGCCGTGGAGACGTCCTCCCAGCTCGCCTCCAGGAAGTTGAAGGCGCCCTGCGGGCCGAAGGCGATGGAGTGGACGATGCCGTCGATGCCGTCGACGTGCTCGCGCACCTTGTCGGCCAGGCCGTCGAGGTGCTCCTGGTTGGTGACGTCCAGCTCGATGACCGGCGCGGGCTTCGGCAGGCGCTTGGCGATGCGCTCGACGAGCGAGAGCCGGCCGAAGCCGGTGAGGATGACCTCGGCGCCCTCGTTCTGGGCGACCTTCGCGGCCTGGAAGGCGATCGACGACTCGGTGAGGACACCCGTGACGAGGATGCGCTTGCCTGCGAGGATTCCACTCATGGCGATCAGTGACCCATGCCCAATCCGCCGTCGACAGGAATGACGGCTCCAGTGATGTATGCGGCGTCCTCGGAGGCGAGGAAGCGGACCGAGGCGGCGATCTCCTCGGGCTGCGCGTAGCGGCCCAGCGGGACGTTGCCGACGATGCCCGCGCGCTGCTCGTCGGTGAGCACGCGGGTCATGTCGGTGTCCACGAAGCCAGGCGCGACGACGTTGACGGTGATGTTGCGGGAGCCCAGCTCACGGGCGAGCGAGCGGGCGAAGCCGACGAGGCCGGCCTTGGAGGCGGCGTAGTTCGCCTGGCCCGGCGAGCCCATCAGGCCCACGACCGACGAGATCAGGACGACGCGGCCCTTGCGGGCGCGCAGCATGGCCTTCGAGGCGCGCTTGACGACGCGGAAGGTGCCGGTGAGGTTGGTCTCCACCACCGAGGTGAAGTCCTCCTCCGACATCCGCAGCAGCAGCTGGTCGCGGGTGACGCCGGCGTTGGCCACCAGCACCTCGACCGCGCCCTGCTTCTCCTCGATCTCCTTGTACGCCTGCTCGACCTGCTCGGGGTCGGTGATGTCGCACTTGACGGCCAGGCACCCCAGATTCATGAGGGCGGTGGGCGGCTCGCCCGAGCGGTAGGTGATGGCGACCTTGTCGCCCGCTTCGGCGAAGGCGCGCGCGATGGCGAGGCCGATGCCCCGGTTACCTCCGGTGACGAGAACCGAGCGGCTCAAAGGATCACCCTTCCGATGTCGTATCCATGGATCTGCCGGACTACACCGAACGTAGCGGTAGAGGTCACGGAAGTGAGAAGCGACCTGCGACAGCGGCGGCCGGTGGTCACTGTTGGATCTCTACAGTCCCCGGACGGGCTACGCCGGCCAGTGGCCCGGTCGGGTGAGCCCGGCGGGCAGCCTGGTGGCGGCGTCGCCGCGGGCCGCGTTGAGCTGCGGCTGGGTGAGGAAGAACGCGCCGGTGAGGTCGGCGCCGGACAGATCCGCGTCGCGGAGGTCCGCGCCGATCATGTCGGCGTCCCGCAGGTCGGCGCCGGAGAGATCGGCGGCGATCAGGTAGGCCCCGCGCAGATTGGCGCAGCGCAGGTCCGCGCGGCGCAGCCGGCGGCCCATGAGGTCCGCGCCCCGGTGGTTCTTCGCCTTGCGGCCGCCCTTGGCCCGGACGAGTTCGCTGGTGCGCAGCAGCAGCACGTTCACCTTCTGGCGGTGCTCCCCCACGTCCAGGGCGGCCAGCGAGGCGGCGTCGCCCTCGGTGAGGCGCTCGGTCTCCGCCAGCAGGCGCCGCAGGTCGGCGTGGACGGGGCGGGCGTCCTTCAGGGTGAGGGCCTCGGTGAGGTACCACAGCAGCTCGTGGAGGTGCCGCATCGCGGGGAAGACCTCGAACATCGTCCGTGAGGTCTCGGGGGCGGCGCGCCAGTCGCGGCCGCCGAAGGTGACCTGGGAGACCTTCTGGCCCGCGCCGAAGCAGTCGTAGACGGTGCAGCCCTGGTAGCCCTTGTCGCGCAGCCGGGCGTGGATGCCGCAGCTGAAGTCCCGCTGGAGGTTGCCGCAGGGCGTGCCGGCGTCCTTGTCGCGGGCGAAGTCCGCCGAGCGCGCGAAGGGCAGGGCCACGCAGCACAGCCCGAAGCAGTTCCCGCAGTCGCCCTTGAGCGCGGTGCGGTCCGCGCCGGGGGCGGCGTCTTCACGTATGGCGGACACTGCGCGTGGGGTTCCTCTCGCATGGCGGGTGCTGCCGGTGGGTTACGCGGTGGCAGGCCATAACACCCTAACGGCAGGTTTCACCAGATGACCGACCGGAGAACGCCCGCCCCTCAAGCCGGGGAGGAATCCGGGTTCCCGCGCAGCGGGACAGAGACAGTCGAATCGCCATCGGACGATTCGGTGTCCACCCCGGCGGCGCGGAGGCCGACCTCAAGCATGTACACCAGCTCGGAGTTGAGGGACCGCCGCTCGGACTTTGCGTGGTCGCGCAGCCGGTCACGGAGGTCTTCAGGAAGACGCAAGGTCATGCGGACTTCATCACTCATGGTGCTATTATGACTCCATGGTGACACCAAAGGTAGCCGAGGCCGCCGGGCACGCCCGGTGGACATTCCGGCTTCGCGTGTCGCCCACCGCCCACAGAGCCCTGATGGCTGAGTGGGGCCGGTGCCGGTGGGTGTGGAACGAGTGTGTGGCCAAGTCCAAGGCCGTGCACCTGCGCAACAACGCCACCGGAGGCAAACGGACGTGTGGTCCGGCGCAGCTCGACAAGACGCTGACTGAGGCCCGGCATACAGCCCCGTGGCTGGCCGAGGGCTCCAGCGTTCCCCAGCAGCAGATCATCCGCGACTTCGGCAGGTCCCGCACCAAGGCGCAGAAGGACACCGCGACCACCACCAGCGACGCCCACGACCTCCCGCACGTCGAGCACGGCAGGAAGGCCAGGGAGAAGCTGGCCCGGTACGACCGGATGATGGCCCGCCGCAAGCCGAAGGAGGGGCGAGCCGGATCGAAGGGCTACCGCGAGGCGAAACGGCTGCGGGCCAAGCTGTACAAGAAAGTCGCACGCCGGCGACAGGACACCGGCCGCAAGTGGGCGAAGTCCGTGGCCCGCGACCACGACCACATAGCGGTTGAGGATTTCAAACCGAAGTTCCTGGCCAAGACCACCATGGCCGGGAAGGCCGCCGACGCCGCCATCGGCGCCACCAAGACGGCCCTGATCGAGCAGGCCCGCAAGCACGGGCGCACCG
>NZ_JBTOLC010000068.1:0-23883 GCF_054551825.1 Streptomyces sp. L500 | reverse complement strand
TCGCACTGTGTTGTGGGCTTCGGCGAGGATCGCGCCGTCCGGGCCGGCCAGGAGGGAGCCGTAGGGGGCGTCGCCCAGGGTGATGGCGTGGGTCGCGATGCCGATCGCGTGACGCAGGAGCTTGTGGTCGGCGGGGGTGATCATGAGGGTGTCCTCCAGTGTGTGGCCACGGTGGTGAGTGCTTGCCAGGCCGCGTGGGGCCGGCGGGTTTCCTGCGGATCCCCTTGGTAGGGGTCGAGTACGACGGTGTCGGCGCCGAGGAGGCGGAGCTGGTCGAAGTCGTCGAGGATCTGCTCGATGGTGCCGACACCGGCCGGTCGTTCGGGCTCGTCGACCGTGGTGGTGGTCAGCCGCAGGGCGATGCGGGGGGCGAATGCCGGCAACGAGTGGTTCGTCAGGGCCGAGCGCATCCGGGCCAGGGGAAGCCGCAGCGGGTGCCAGGCGTCGCCGAACCTGATGGCGCGCCGGATCCCCGCCTCGCTGTTGCCGCCGACCCAGACGGGTACCGGGGCGGTGATGTCCTCGGCGTGCCCGTGCCGGGCGTTGCGCAGGGTGTTCAGGTATTCGTCGGTCAGGCTGCCGCGTGCGGTGAACGGTATGCCGAGCGCGTCGAATTCCTGGCGCGCCCAGCCGGCACCGACTCCGAGGACGAACCGGCCGCCGCTGAGCTGGTTGAGGTTGGTGGCCATGCGCGCCACCAGCAGCGGATGCCGGTAGGGAAGGACGAGCACCGTCGTGCCCAGCCGCAGACCGGTGGTCATACCGGCCAGCCAGGACAGCGTGGTGAACGGCTCGTAGAACGGCTCGGGGTAGCGCTCGGCCACGTCCGGGGTGACGACTACGTGGTCCGACACCATGAGGAGGCCGAAGCCGAGCCCCTCCACGGTCCGCGCCCATTCGCGCAGCACGCCAGGATCGGTCCCCGGCCCGAAATTCGGTACGTTGACGCCAAGTTGCATGACCCGAGGCTATCCCGGCGATCACAGCATACGGAACCGGTCTTTCCCGGCGATGGTGGCGTTCTTCCGTGGTTCTGCCGGTAGAGTCGCGGTATGGCCGTGAATCTTGACGAAATCGACTGGGCGATCATCGGGCAGCTGCAACAGGAGGCCCGCATCTCCCTCAGCGAGTTGGGGCGGCGCGTGAAACTCAGCTCGTCGGCGACGACCGAACGGGTGCGGAATCTGGAGTCGCTGGGCATCATCACCGGCTACCACGCCGTGGTGGACCTGGCCAAGGTCGGCTACCCCGTGCTGGCCATCGTCCGGTTGAAGTACCCGGGCAACCGGCACCAGCCGCTGCGCCGGCTGCTCGCCGAACGACGGGAGATCCTGGAATGCCTGCGCACCACCGGCGACGACTGCTACACCCTGAAAGTAGCCGCGACCTCCATGGAGCACCTGGAGACACTCATGGACGAGCTGGCCGGCCTCGGCAGCACGACCACCAACGTCGTCTACAGCCAGACACTCCCCTACCGCGGGCCACATCAGCCCTGACACAACAGGTGCGGGGCGTACGGCGCGCGCGAGAAATTACGCACCGGTGTACGCAACCGCACCACCGGCCGGGGCGCACAGGCCACGAACTGGCTGGTTTCCGTCCCCGGCGGCCGGGAATCGTCGGTGCGGTGGAGATGTCCGGGGCCGGAGGGAAGCCATGCCTGCTGCGAAAAGCGGGAAGCGCACCGCGACCCGGTCCCGTGCGCCCGGCGCAGCCGACCGGGGCGGGGAATCGCACGCGGACGTCTTCGCCTGCTTCGCACAGGACTCGCCGGGTCGGCTCTCTCCCGACCGGTTACTGAAGGTGCTCGACGAGGCGGGCATCCTGCGCGACGACCCCAGGATCGCCGAGACCATCGCCCACCTGGACCGCGTCCGGCCCGCACCACCGGCGACCGGGCCGCTCCTGCTCACCGCGGAGGAGTTCACCGCCGCGACCCGGCACAACCGGGGCATCATCGAACGGGCCGCCTGCGGGGAACTCGTGGTGCCCGACTTCCCGACGCTGGTGGCCGACCTCCGACGCATCCACGAGGAGGTCCGCGCCGACCGGAGCGGCGCCGTCGCCTCCTACATCCCCCAGCTCGCCCGCGTGGACCCGGAGCAGTTCGCGATCTCGGTGTGCACGGTGGACGGGCAGCGCTTCTCCATCGGCGACGCGGACGTGAACTTCTGCCTGCAATCGGTGTCCAAGGCCGTCGGCTACTGCCTCACCCTGGAGGAACACGGCCCCGACACCGTCCACCGGCATGTGGGCAGGGAACCCAGCGGCCAGGGCTTCAACGAGCTGACCTTCAACAAGGCGGGCCTGCCGCACAACCCGATGATAAACGCCGGTGCCATCATGAGCTGCGCGCTCATCCAGCGCGGCCTCGACGCCGCGGACCGCTTCGACTTCGTCGCCGAGACCTGGAAACGCCTCGCCGGCGGCCGGAGCGTCGGGTTCAACAACTCCGTCTACCTGTCCGAACGCAACACCGCCGACCGAAACTTCGCCCTCGGCTACTCCATGCGCGAACGCGGCGCCTTCCCGCCCGGCACCGATCTGCTGGCCACGCTGGAGTTCTACATACAGTGCTGCTCGATCGAGGTCGACGCACGGCAACTGGCCGTAGCGGCCGCGTCCCTGGCCAACGCCGGGGTGTGCCCGCTGACGGAAGACCCGGTGTTCTCCGCTCAAACCGTGCGCCACTGCCTTTCGCTGATGTCCTCGTGCGGGATGTACGACTTCTCCGGCGAGTTCGCCTTCACCATCGGCCTGCCGGCCAAGAGCGGCGTATCGGGCGCGCTGATGCTGGTCGTCCCCCAGCTGATGGGCATCGCCATCTGGTCCCCCCGCCTGGACGGCCACGGGAACTCGGTCCGCGGCATCGAGGTCTGCCGGCGTCTCGTCGACTGCTACAACATCCACACCTACGACCTGCTCACCGGCACCGGCGCCGAGACCGGCAAACGCGACCCCCGCCTCAAGCGCCACCAGAGCGCCACCGAAGGCATCGTGGCCCTGTGCTTCGCCGCCAGCAGAGGCGACGTCAACGAGATCCGCCGCCTGGCCGCCTGCAACATCCCCCTCGACGCCGCCGACTACGACGGACGCACCGCCCTCCACCTGGCCGCGGCCGAAGGACATCGCGGCCTTGTGGAATACCTCCTCGCCAAGGGCGTCAACCCCCGCCCCGTGGACCGCTGGGGCGGCACCCCCCTGGACGACGCCAACCGGTCCGGACACCACAACCTGGCCCGCCTACTGGCCGAAACCACCGGCTCCATCTCCGACATGGCGCCGTAAGCTCGTGACCTGGGCCAAGGTACGGATGGACATCACCCTCAAGACCGTCCGGCGCCCGCCGAACACCGCCGGCTCCGTGGTCCTCCCCCGCCGCTGGGTGGTGGAACGGAGCCTGTCGTGGATCATGCGGGCCCGCCGGCACCGCCGCGGCCACGAGAGGCTGCCGCAGGTCAGCGAGTCGCTCATCGCCTGGGCGTCCATCACGCTGATGACCCGCCGCCTCGCCCGCAAACCCACCCGGAAGACGGCACCGGTCCTCCCCGCCGTGATGCCGGCCGCGGCCTGACCAACATCCACCTCGTCGTCGTCACGCCGGAGCCCCCCGTTTGCCCAGAACGGCCTGTGCGCGGGATCTCTAGATCCGGCGATCAAGGAACGAGGCGCAGAATCAATTTCAGAGAACCACCTCCTCGGGCACTGCCCGGCTGCAGGCGGGAACCGCACACACCCCAACTTCCCCAGCCCAGTCGGCACCTTGGCGCCCGGGAAGGTACCGGGGCGGGGCTCCCGCCTCCCACGGACCGGAAGAACACCACAGTAGCAACATGATCAGATGTCCTGGATATTGCGATTTACGTAGGCCCTGAAGTGAGGCTCGATCCGGCTTTCGGAGCGTCTTTCAGCCCTCGCGCTGATTGGGCAAAACCAGGGGTGCGGCGTCAGCATGGGGCCCTTCCCCTGGTCGTGGGGCCCTCGGGGCCACGACCAGGGCCGCCCCCAGCCGTCCCCGGAAGGAACCCATGCGAGTCCCCGGCCCCCGTGACCTGGCCGCACTGCCGTACGCGCACCACCTTCAGCCCTTCACCGGCGAGCTCGAGCATGCGGGCGCCTACGAATGGCTGCACTTCGACGGCTCCGTCCTCCAGGACGCGGAAGCAGGAAGCTCTCTCTTCAGCCAGTCGGCTTTCTCCTCGGCCACTTTCGAACGCGGCCGCCTGCGGCGCTCACGGTTCGACGAGGTGTGGCTGCACACCGTCCGCATGGTCGGCACCAACGTCGCCGAGACCACCTGGCTGGACAGCGAGTGCACCGCCGGCGTCTTCGCCGGCACCGAGATCCACGGCAGCGAGATGCGTCGCACCGTCTTCCGCCAGTGCAAATTCGACTCGGTCAACTTCTGTGCGACCTCGTTCAAGGACGTCGTCTTCGCCGACTGCCTTCTGCGCGACGTGGACTTCAGCGGGGCGAACCTGGCCGACGTCAGCTTCCCCGGCTCAACCCTGGACCGGGCACGGATCGACAGAGCCACGCTCACCAGGGTCGACCTGCGCGAGGCCACCGCCCTGGGCATCGTCTCCGGGATCGGAGCCCTGAGCGGCGCGACGATCAGCACCGCCCAGCTGTTCGACCTGGCCCCCGTCCTGGCACAGCACCTCGGCCTCACCGTGAAAGACCACTGACACCGACCCCAAGAGCGCCGCAGCCCCAAGAGCGCCGCCCTGCCGTTGCTGTCCGTGCGATTTCGGTGGCGGCAGGGCTGGGCACAGAGGTCAGCCGCGCCAGTAGCCGTTGGCCGCGGCGATGGTCTGGAACTCGATCGCGACGACCCGCGCGGCGTCGATAAGACTGTCCGGGGTGGAGGAGTAGTTAGGGCGGCCCCCCTTGAGGATGTCCAGGTCAGGCTGGATGTTGTGGATAGTGTGCCGGGCCAGCGTGAGCGCCAGGGCCCGGCCTTCCTCCGGGGTCCTGGTCATCAGAGAACCACCGGGAACAAGGACCATGCCGTCATCGGGTACTCGATTCATACCGGACAGTGTCGCTGGACAGCCGGGATCTTCTCCGTCGCAACGCCTCCACCGCTTCCCAGCGACCAGCCCTTGTCACCTGTTTGCGCCAGCCCTTCACCACCCTCGAAATCACACGCCCCAGCCGCGCCATACCGCGCACACCCGTGCCATGACATGCCGCGGCGCCGTGCCGCGAAACCCATGCTGTCGTAGACCCCCTCACGCGCTGCCCGGCCCGGAAGCGTCTCCGTGCTGCGAAACCCACGCTGGGGTGCAGTGCTCGTGGCCCTCTCACCGGGCTGCCGCAGGGTGGGAGCGCCTCGGCGGTCCGCGGGTTGTCCGGGTTGTGGGCAGCGTGTTCCCGCTCGCACCGACTTTCCCGGCCCGTGCGTGGGCAGCTCCTGCCCTCCACTGCACTCCGGCGAACAAAGGCAATATCACTGAATTACCTTCGGATCGCAGACGCGGGAGCGCGGCAGCACCTTCACATACTCAGAACACTGGCGAGTGTGGCGGCGATGACGGAGCAGTCGGGGTGTCAGCGCCACCGTAGAGCGGTGGGGGAACCCTGCGGGGCCGGCCGGTCATCGTTCACCGGTCCAAGATCACTGTGCTCGCCCGTACGGTCACAGACTTGCAGGGCACAGCGGCCGGGTGCGGCCGCTGTGTCTGGTCCGGGCTCCTGGAGATCATGCGGTCAGGGGCGGCAGCCTGTACCGCTCGGCGATCGTCGCCCAGCCCGCCGAGGTCCCCCGCGCCGCATCGAGGACGGCGTCCCGTCCTCCCTGAAGGCCTGGGTGTTCGGCGCGGCCGCCGGTCTGGCGGCGCCGGCCTGGCGGGGCAGCCACGACAGCCGCCGGTACACGACCGCCCATGTGTATGGGGTTGGCGCGTAGAAAGGCCGCACAGGACGGTGAGCGAAATCCCACGGGGCGGGAAGGCGCGTCGGGCATCATGGGCGAGAGCGTCCTGCGGCAGCTCGCGTATGCGCCGGTACGCGCACGTTGGTGCGGACACCCTCTCGGCAGCCCCTGGGCCAGCCGCCCCTCGCACACTCCGCACGCCGCAGCCACCGCCTCGCCGCATGGGGACGAAGCCGCTCCCCGGCCTGCCCAGCCGTGAAGCCCGGAGGTACCCGCGTCCCTCGATGGACGCTCTTATTTTTCACTGAGATCGTTCCCTTAGCGTCTCGGTTCATGATGACGCAACGTGGTGCAGCCGGAACTGTTGTTTTCACAGCCGTGGCCCTGACAGCCGCCCTCGGGACGGCCGCCGCGGCCCCCGCCCCCGGCAAGACCGCCGCCCCGGTGTCCCACGGCACGGTGACGGACAATCTGTACATGTCGCTCGGCGCGTTCGAGGACGCCACATCCGGCGAGGACCCGAAGGTCAAAGCCATGATCGACCGTACGGACATCGGCGGCGTACAGGTGGTGGTGCCCTGGAAGGCCCTCGAGGGGAAGAAGGGCGAGTACAGGTGGTCGCGGCTGGACAACGCCCTGAAGTATCTCCAGGAACGCCACAAGAAACTGTTCGTCCAGATCCAGGACCGGTTCTTCGACGTAACCATGAAGGACGCCAACCTTCCCCAGTACGTGAAGGACGCGGGCGGCATCGCGCCGACGATCGATGAGAACCCTGACAACCCCACCACCCACGGGGCCATGGCCGCGCAGTGGAACAAAGAGGTGCGAGCGGACTTCCAGGCCATGCTCAAGGCGATGGCGCAGAAGTTCGACGGCAAGCTCGCCGGGGTGAACCTCCCGGAGACCGCGGTCGAGGTGGACACCAAGAACGACCACACCAAGTACACCTCGAAGTCCTACATCGACGCCGAGATCGACAACATGCGCTACGGCAGGAAAGTCTTCACCAAGACACAGTTCATCCAGTACATCAACTTCCTGCCCGATGACGACGACCACAAGCGCATGAAGGAGATGTTCGACCTCGCCCGGGACAAAAAGATCGGCATCGGAGGACCGGACACCCTGCCGGACCGCAAGTACCAGATGGAGAACTCCTACAAGTTCCTCCACGCGTACAAGGACGCCCTCCCCCTCGTCGCGATGGCCGTCCAGGAACCCGACATCAACGCCAAGGACCCCAAGACAGGCAAGCCGTACACCCGGACACGGTTCACGGACTTCGCCCACGACTACCTCGGTGCACGTCAGATGTTCTGGACCACCGAAGCGGACTGGCTGCAGAAGCCCGCGACATGACATGACACGTGCACGGGTTCGGACACGTGCACGGGTTCGGCTGCTCGATGCCGTGTGAGGGGCCGAGTGCTCCTGGGGTGACACAGCCTCACAGTGTGATCACCACATGGCCGGCGGGAAGTGCATGGAAGAGTCGCTCCCGGACCCATAGCAGCAGGCCCTGGCTGTTCTCCTTCGTGGAGGGCGGCCGGGGCCTGCTGCTGGTACGGGGCCGGCATCTGAGGCTCTGGCGGGCGGGTGCCGTGCCGTATGCGGCGGGGTGTGGTGGCGCAGCGGTGCCCAGTCAGCAGGCTCTCACCGGCCATGTCATCCGCCGACGCCACGACCAGGGCCGATCTGACCCAGAGTTCTCAGACCACGTCACCGGCGAGGACTTCTCACCTTCCGTCTCAGGTCCCCGCTCCGGCTCCCGGCCCCCAAGCCGCAGCGCGGCACGTTCTTAGAACATGGCATCCGCCTGACAACGAACCCGCGAAAGCCACACGGGATTTGTGAACCTCCATGACCTTCTAGGCGGCGAAGCCGACGTTGGTGACGTACTCGTACTGCCCCCACTGCGAACCCAGGTCCACGATCGTGTCGTCCCACGCCGCGTCGAGACCCTGGTAGTCGCCCGCGGCCCAGGAACCGACGATCCTGTCCCAGCGGCGCACGTTCAGCGTCCGGTACTCCACGACGCGCTGCAGCGGCCGCGGCACCTGGGACTGGTCGAGCGGGTGGATCTCCACCCGTGTCCCGCGACCCTCCCGGTTCAGGCGCCTGAGGAGGTGGCGGGCGACGTTCTGCCGGCGCACCGTGCGGTAGGCGGCGTCGATCCGGGCCAGGTTCGCCTTCGACGGGCTTCGTTTGCCCTCCAGCCACGCCTTCAGCGTCCGGTCGGTGACCGTCAGCCCCGCATCCCGCGCGGCCGCACGTGCATGCTCGGTGCGGGTGAGGTAGTGCAGGCGCGCTATCCAGCCGCGCTTGACGGTCACCAGGGTGGCGATACCGCCCGCGAGCTCGTCGAGCTTGCGCGCCACGGCATCGCTGCCCTTGATACCGCGGGCGCCGAACTTCCCGAAATCGAGGTTCTTCTCCGGCATTACTCCTGCTCCTCCCCCGTAGTGCCGTCAGCAGCGGTTCCGGCGGTGTACGTGTCCTTCACCTTTACCTCGGTAACACCACGACCCTCGGGGAAGACACGGCGCCAGTCACCGATGACATGGAGCTCGTCGGTGCCCATCGCACGGACGACCGCCAGGCCCTCGTCGTGGGCCTTGAGTGCCTTGAGCCACAGGTTCGCGAACGCCTGGGAGCGGATGATGTGCATCCAGTCCGGGCGGTACAGCTCCCGGTTGTAGTTCGACTCCCCCATCGTCGACACGAACTTGCTGTACATCGCTTTTACGTATTCCAGCGTCACCTCGTCACCGTCGGCGATCGCGGTGTCGCGGGCGTCCTTCAGGGCGATGCGGAACTTCTCCAGCAGGTTCTCGGTGGCACCGGAGGTGTAGGACTCGTGGATCTCCGGCGGCGCGCACAGCCCGTATTTCGGGCCCGACAGGCGCAGCAGGAGGCGGAGGGTCGGCTCGGTCACCCATAGTGGGCCCGGCTCGTCCCGGTTCCCGATCGGGTTCGGCAGCACCGCCTCGTGCTCCCAGGCGGGCGGGGTGATCAGGTGGACGCCGGCGCGGCGGCGGTCATGGGGAAGGCCGGTGGAGTGCTCGAGCTGGCCGAGGGGGAGATGGGTCTTGAGGGCGCTCAGGTAGGCGCCGTTGATGTCGAGCGCGGTCACCTCGTGGCGGCCGGGAGGGAGCTCGTGGCGGGTCCATTTCGGGCGGGCTTCCCAGATCTGGTCGGCACCGCGAGAGGTCTGCTTCTTCAGGATGTCGGGGATCCACGGGTGGGCGATCACGTCGTAGCGGGCGCCCTTACGGGTCTCGTCCAGCAGACGCATCGCGTCCGGGATCGCCCGCTTCAGCAACGCGGCCGTCGCCGCGTCGACGTCACCATGGTGCTCGGCGAGCGCGGCCGTAACTGCCTGACCGATCAGATCGACCGGCCCGGACGGTTCCTGGAACGCACGACGGGCCGGACCCTGGGAACGCCCGGAGGGACGCGTCGTAGGTGATGTGCGCGCCGTCGGCTTCCCGGCCGGAGCGGCCTCGGGCTGTACAGGCGTCGTGGCGACGGGCGTCGTGACGGCGGGCGGCGCGGCAGCGGTGGCCTGGCAGTCGGCCGGGTCCAGGTGCTGGGCGAAACCCGCCACCCGGTGCGCGGCCGGCTGTCCGCACAACACACACGGCTCGGGCGCGGCGAGGACCTCCACCTCGTCCCCCTCGCTGCCTTCCTCGGGCGTCGGGGAAGCCGCCGGAGCCTCGGCCGCGACAGGGGCATGAGCCACGGCGGGCCCGGCGGCAGATGGCGCTACCGGTTCGGTGTCGGTTGCGAACTTGGCGGCCAGGCCGTCCAGGAGGTAGGCGTACTTGGTCCGGGTCTCGCCGACCGGATCCCTGTCCTTCTCCCACCCGGCAACGGTGCTCGGGCTCACCCCGAGCGCCCTCGCCACCTGTGCCTTGGACAACCGGGCCCGCTCCCGCAGGTCCTGGCGGACCTGGGGAGAGGGGAGCACGGCTTCCGGGCCAACGCCCGCGAGCAGCGAGTCGATCGCATCGAAGTCACTCACCGGGCCACCCCCTTCCCGGCGGCGTGGGCGGTGCGGCGCCGGGCGGCGGGCAACGACTCGCACGCCCGCGTCGGGCCCGCCAGCAGATCCAGCGCAGCGATACCGTAGTACTCGGCCAGGACATCGACGTCCCGCAACGTCCACGAAGTGGCCCCGGACTGCCTGCGCGAGACCTGCGTCTGCGTCAAACCCAGCACCGCGGCCAGCACCCGCTGCGAGTCACCTGTCGCCTGCATCAACGCGGCCACCGTCAGCCGCAGTGACTCCTCCAAGCCCAAACCCATACCCCCAACCATAGCCGAATGGCATGCAAAATACGCATCAAAACTGGGTGGGGGTGCTCATGGATGCGCCCTGCATCCCACCCAGGCCCGGCGGCCGGCGCCGTGTCCGACGAATCGCCGTGGGAGGTGGGGCGCCCGCCGCCCTGATCGTCGCGTCCGAATCCCGCCAGCGCACCGAGAGCGAACCACCGACGCTGAACGCATGACTACATACACGGCCCTCCCCATCGCTCCCGCCGCGCTCAAGGAACTTCGCCACGCCGATGACGCCGGAGAGCCACCACAGCCGTACACCGCTCGGGAGGATGGCGTTCCCATCGACTGCGTGGGCAGTCCGCTGCGGTGCTGTCTGCGGGCCATCGAGCCCGGTGAACGGGTCGCACTCGTCTCCTACGCCCCGCTGCGCCGCTGGGCGGGGGAAACCGGGGCCGAGCCGGGAGCCTACGACGAAACCGGACCGGTGTTCATCCACGCCGACAAGTGCGAAGAAGCACGAGGCACCCAGGGTTACCCCTTCGCACGTCCCGGAGCGCTACGCGTCATCCGCCGCTACAACGCCGACGGTCAGATCACCGGAGGGCGCTTCCTCGAGATCCCCGACAACGCCGAGGCCGGGTTCGACCGGGCCCTCGACGAAGCGTTCGCCGAGCCGGAAGTGGCGCTGGTGCACGTGCGGGCTCTGGAGTACGGCTGCTTCCAGTTCGAGGTACGACGGCCCTAGAGCGCGTATAGCGGAGCGGCCGCCCGACGCGCGGCTCAGCCCAGGTAATCGGAGCACGGCCAGGTGGTCCGGGCCCTGCCCGCGCACAGGCCGACAAGCCGCACGCCGCGCATCCCCCTCCGCCAGCGCACTACCGGAACAGGCGAGCGGACCGGTCAGCAGTGAATCAATGACGCGGGCAGCGATCCGGGCGAAGGTGCGGAAGTTCCCTCGGGCACAGCGTTCGTCGGCCCGGGCGATATGCGGTGGCGCCATGTGCGGTGGCGCCATTCGAGCGGCATCGGGGCCGGTCGTGCGCCCGTCGGCCCGAAAGACAACGGCGTCGTGTCAGGAGCAGGGCGCGCCACAAGTCCGCGGCATTACAGTCGCGCAGGTTTTCGACCTCGATGTCGTGCGGCGGCGTGGCGACCCGGCCGTGTTCTGGCCGCCTCACGCCGCGTGGCTGATCGCCGTCCCGGATTCGTGTTCATCTCCTCGGGCGGGCGCGCAACGGTGGCTGCCCTCTCAGTCCTGCCCCGGGCTGTCCGTCGGGTGGGGAAGCAGGGGGAACAGCCGGGTGATGAGGGCGACCGGTCGAGCGCCGTCAGGCCGGGCCAGGGGGCGTTGTTCGCGGTCCTGGTAGGGCGCCAGCGCCCGCTGGATCACGTCCGCGACCCGGCTCATCTCCTGGGGTGTCAGGTAGGCGACAGCGCTGAAGGCCTCGTCGTGGCACCACTCGGGCGGCGCCTGATGACGCTGGGCCAGCCATCGCTGCCAGCTCTCGTCCTCCAGCCCGCGGGCCAGATCGCTGAACTGATTCTCAGCACCGCCGCCGGCAGCGGGGGTGTGCCGCCTCAGGCGCCAGGGACGTGCGCGGCCTCCGCTGTGAGGGGCCTCTTCGATGTAGCCGTGACGGGCGAGCTGCCGCAGGTGAAATGAGCAGAGACCGGAGCTGTAGCCCAGCCGGGAGGCGGCTTCGGTAGCCGTGACGGCGCCGACCTCGGCGAGCAGGTCCAGCAGGGCCGTGCGGACTTCGTGCTCACGCAATTTCCCGCCGGTGCCGGCTGCCTGGTCGTCCGAGGTGGTGAGGTCATCTCCAGTCACTTTGCAAAGTCTGCTACTTTGCAAAGGACTTTGCAAGCGGTCACTCTTGCTCAAGTCCACAGCTGCGTGCGGCGAGCACGCAGCCTTCGCGGTATGCGTGAAAAGAGGGGGAAGACAGTCATGCCTGTCCGTCACGAGCACTCGCGTTCCGTCGACCGGCGAGTCCGCGTGCAAGGCCGCCCCGTCGACGCCTATCCGGCCCTGCCACCGGAAGCGAAACGGGGATCGGTCCGCGACATCACGGTGGTCGGCGAGGAAGTGCTCGGGCGACCGTGCCGGGAAGTGACCGAGTTCGGGACCCCGGAGCTGTCGGCGCTGATAGACGACATGTTCCTCACCATGCACGTGGCCGACGGCGCCGGCCTGGCCGCCAACCAGATCGGCATCGGCCTACGGCTGTTCGTCTACGACTGCCCGGACGACCACGGGATCCGGCATGTCGGCCACATCATCAACCCCGTCCTGGACGTGCCCGGCCCGGACAGCAGGCGACTCATCGACGATCTCGAGGGCTGCCTGTCCGTGCCCGGCGCCACCATGACGGTCCCCCGCACCGATCACACCATCGCTCGCGGGTTCGACAAGGACGGCAGCCCGCTTGTCATCGAAGGAACGGGCTACTTCGCCCGATGCCTGCAGCACGAGACCGACCACCTCGCCGGCCACACCTACCTCGACCGCCTCCCCAAACGAGACCGCAAAGACGCACTGCGGCAGATGCAAGACCGCCAAGAAGACGTCTTCGCACAACGCGCGAACAAAGCCGCCCGCCTGAACCGGTGACACGCCCCCGGGGGCCACGGCCGAGAGCGGCAACCAACCTGTCCACGGACCCCCGGACCGCGCCAGAACCACCGCCGGCCAAACCGGCCACGAGCCGGCGGCATCAGGGCGAGGCCCGTCCCGGACCTTGTTTATCCCGGCGTGACGGCCGCCCGGGTTAGGGTCGTCACCCTCCAGGCCGAACGCCTCGGAGCACGCCCGCTCCCTCGGGAGCGGGGTGACGGCACACGAACGGATGGCGGCGCAATCGGTGAACACGGCGGCTCAGCGGGTTGCGGACCGGTCCGTGGCCCTGGCCCGGCGGCTCCCGGCCACGACCACGTACGGCACTGCTCCTGGCCACGGCGGCTTGGCTGGCCAGCCAGCCCCTGCGGGAACAGGCCCGCTTCATCCGGCACAACAGCAGCAACGTCCACCACCTCGAAGTCGGCAAATGGTGGACCCTCCTCACCAGCGGCCTCGTCGTCGACGGCGTGCCCGTACTACTCGGCATCACGGCGGTGGCCGCGGCACTCGGGATCGCCGAATGGCGCTGGGGCACACTCCGCGGCATGGGCACGTTCCTCTTCGGCCACGTCGTAGCGACCCTGCTGACCGAAGGCGTGATGTGGCTGATGCGGCTCGCCCACCTGCCGGGAGCCCTCACCCGGGCCCGCGACGTGGGCATCAGCTACGGACTGGTCGCCACCACCGCCTGCCTGCTCGCCCTCTCCAGCCACCGCACCCGCCGCTACGGCCTGGCGGCACTCACCACCCTCCTCACCCTCGCCTGGGTCATCAACCATGAACTGGCCGACGCCGGCCACCTCGTAGCCCTCGGCCTGGGAGTCATAGCCTCACGCAGCCACTGGCTACGCGACCGCAGAACAGCCGGCCGGGGACAGGCCGCCCCAACGGGCACAGCACCATAACCGACATCCCTCGGGGTGATCCGGACTCACCATCGCCATCGATGCTGCCCACTGGGTCAGCCTGGCGGCGGTGCCATGCCCGGACGGGGCAGAGGCCGTGGACACCGCACCGCCGCCCACATAGACGACCCTCCCGGGCAGGGAGGGCATGGCGAGGTTGTCCCGTCTTGGCCGCACAGTGCTTCAGGATGCGGGTGTGCCGGTCATCTCTTCGTCCGTCAGACGGGCCCGCCAGTTGGTGACGTGAGCGTCGGGCATGGACGCCAGGCGGGCGATTTCCCCGTCGCTACGGCCGTCGGACCAGGCCAGGATCCGCGTCACGGTGCGGTTCCGTGCGGCGCGGAAGTCCTTGAGCATGTTCTCGAGGCGTTCGACTTCCTCGGCCTCGCAGACGAGTTGCTGGTCGACGGCGGAGCGTTCCTCGGCGCGCAGCCGATGCATATAGGCGTTCAGGCCCGTCAGGACCAGGCCCTCCTCGTGTGCGGCGTTCTGGAACCTTTCGGCCAGAGCCGCCAGCACGCAGTCCGAAACGTCGGCGAGAGTGGCGCCGAGGGGCTTGGCCGCCTCCCAGGTGCTCCGGCCGATCTCCGTTGTCTCCAGCCAGACGCGGGCGTCCGTCGGGGTGCGGTCGCCGCACGCCTTGGCCCGATAGGCGTACAGGGCGGCGCGGTGGCCGTAGAAGGTGAAACCGTCCTCGATCTCCTGGTCGGTGGCGCGGCACATCCTCCCCGGTACACCTCCATAGCCGCTCTCAGGACGGTAGTCGGCGTAGGCATCGAGTTCCGCGTCCGTGGCCAGGCCCCAGGAGGGGTCGCACAGCTCGGGGTTCATGGAGAGGAACGTGCCGACCTCGACGCGCCACGCCGGGGCCGGTGTCGTGCGCGGTGTGGGCCACATGAGCTCGCCGGAGGGAGCCTCGGTGTGGGTCGCGGCCTGCTCGATGTCGTCCCAGGCGGTGGCGGCCTCGGCCGACCACTCCAGCTCGCCTTCCGGCCCGACCCGGTGGACCGAGTCCACGAGCCGCTGCACGGCGGGCAGTATCCGCAGCGCGAGCGCGTGCAACTCCTCGGCGGTGAAGAACCGCCAGGAGCAGCCTCGCCGTTCGTCATGGGTAAGGTGGCCGAGCAGTTGCACCATGACTCCGGGCGCCGGAATGGTCCCGTCGCCGAGTGCCCTGCGGGGAGGGCCGGGGAGCTGACTGTCGAGGTCCTCGCGCGAGGCCCGCCAGTCGATGTCGCCGAACCAGACGGCGCCGTCGCGCGCGTCCACTGCCAGCCACTGGTGGTAGCCAACTCCCGGGCCGTAGCGCTGCTCCTGCTGCTCGGCGTGCTCGTCGTGCCACACATATTCGGCCGGGGGCGGGTTCAGCTCTACGGCCATGAAGCCGTCCTCGGGGCGGTAGCCGGTGAGGACGCGGGCCGTTCGCGGCTCGCTGTTGGCTGCGGTCATGAGGGGTTTCCTCTCGGTGGAACGTCAACCGCCGCAAACGTAGTGCGCCCGGCACTCGATAGTTTAACTTTCAGCCATCGTGGCCGATAGTCGGGGGGCCGAAAACGCTGGCGCCACGGTGCGGTCTACGCGCGTGCAGCCGCCGTCAAG
Source organism: Streptomyces sp. L500 (assembly GCF_054551825.1). Lineage (NCBI taxonomy): Bacteria > Bacillati > Actinomycetota > Actinomycetes > Kitasatosporales > Streptomycetaceae > Streptomyces > Streptomyces sp. L500. The sequence goes on along the minus strand of NZ_JBTOLC010000068.1, from coordinate 8,594 downwards.
TTGGCTGTTTTTCACACGTCCTCCACAATCCGTTCACATCCAGCCGCCGCCCCCGACGCACGGTGGGCCTCAGGAGAGCGCGGACAGTGCTTGCGCGGCGAGCATCTGCTCCAGGTCCAGGACGGCGCGCGGGGCGTGCCGGGTGTCGATGCGGACGGCGTAGATGAAGCGCGTCAACTGCGGCTCGGCCAGGGGGCGGGCCACGACCTGGCTGTTGCCGCGGCCCAGCGCCAGTCGCGGCATGACGGCAACGCACAGGCCCGCGGCCACGAAACCGAGCACCGTGTTGAAGTCGTCCCCCTCGTATTGCAGGCGGGCCTGGAAACCCGGCGTCTGGGCCATCTGGGAAAGCAGTTCCAGGCGCAGAGCGGCCTCCGGGGCCGCAATCCACGTTTCGGTCGCGAGGCTGGCCAGATCGATGACCTCCCTGTCGGCCAGGCGGTGGTGATCCGGGACCACGGCCACCACCGGATCCCGTGCGATCAGCGTCCGGCGCAGCATCCGGGGCGGCGGGTCGGGGATGAAGTCGTAGTCGTAGCTGAGGGCCAGGTCCATGTCCCCCCGCTTGAGCCGGTTGTAGCCGGCCTCGGGTTCCAGTTGGCAGAGGCTGACCTGCACGTGGGGGTAGGCCGTGTGGAGTTGGGCCAGCGCTTGCGGAACGATGCTGGTGGCGGCGGAGGCGAAGGCGCCGAGCCGGATCCGGCCGGCCGTGCCCGCGCGCATGGCGTCGAGTTCCACCGATGCCGTCGCCAATGCGTTGCGGACGCTCTGTTCGGCGCCGAGAAGGACTTCGCCGGCCGGGGTGGCGCGCACGGGGCGGCGCTCGAGCACCCTGAGGCCCGTGCGGCGTTCGAGTTCGGCTATCTGCTGGGAGACGGCGGGCGCGCTGTAGCCGAGTTCGCGTGCGGCGGCGCTGAAGGAGCCGTGCCGCACGACGGCTTCGAGGGTGGCGAGCAGGCGGGGGTCGAGTCCGTGCACGGAGTTAAGGCTCACTTATCTGTTGCGAAGATGTGTTTTCTTGTGATTGCGGATGAACGCCAGCAGGATTCTTGCTCGCGGCAAGAAAAACGCAAGCCCGTGCTCCTGGGGCGTGACCGCCGCTCCCTGCCGTCCAGGTGCCCTCCGCCGGCGCCCCGTCCGCCTCCTGCCGTGGCTCGCCCCGGCCCGTCGCGGCCGGGGACGTCCGTGCGGGCGGGTGTGGATCCGGCCGTCGACGATCACCTCTGAATGCCCCAGAAGGAAGTGGTATGCCCCTACGCCGGTTGTCCTCAGGCCGCGGTTGGTCGCGCCGTTCCGCTGCCGCCGGCCTCGCCCCCGATACACCCGTTCTCGGAGCGTGTCGGGGTATGCGGCCGATGAACGCGCACGCGGGCGGCGTCCTCCTCCAGCGCCTGCCCGACGGGATGGGCCGTCACGGCCACAGCCCCCACCTTCGGCGACCAAGCCCTCAGTGACCTGCTGGAGTGCGCCGGCACGCCGGGATCCCGGTCGCCGGGTACGCCGCGCCGCACTCCGGTGGACCTGGACCATCTGGGCCATCTGCTCGACCGGATGGAGCAGGAGACCGACATGCCACGCACTGGCGTGTCGGTCGGCCCTCATCGACATCGTGCGCCCTCAACGCACGGCCACCACCATGGAAGGCAGACCCGAGGCGTGAGCGAGCAGTTCCTCAAAGACGAGAAGCGCCCCACGACCCGTCACGTCGACGCCGGGGACACCGGCTACAGCAAGACCTTGAAACCCCGGCACATCAATATGATCGCCATCGGAGGTGCGATCGGCACCGGGCTCTTCCTCGGCGCGGGCGGACGCCTCGCCGACGCGGGGCCCTCGCTGTTCATCGCCTACGCCGTCTGCGGCGTCTTCGCCTTCCTCGTCGTGCGTGCGCTCGGCGAGCTCGTCCTGTACCGGCCGTCCTCCGGTGCCTTCGTCTCGTACGCCCGGGAGTTCCTCGGGGAGAAGGGCGCGTACACCGCCGGCTGGATGTACTTCCTCAACTGGGCGACCACCGGCATCGCCGACATCACCGCCGTCGCCACGTACACCCACTACTGGCGCCTGTTCTCCGATGTCCCGCAGTGGGTGATCGCGCTCGTGGCCCTGGCCGTGGTCCTCACCGTCAACCTCATCTCCGTGCGGATCTTCGGCGAACTGGAGTTCTGGTTCGCGATCGTCAAGGTCGGCGCGCTGGTGGTGTTCATGGGGATCGGAATCTTCCTCCTGGCCACTCGGCACCCCGTCGACGGCGCCGTCCCCGGCCCGGCCCTGATCAGCGGCAACGGCGGGATCTTCCCCAACGGCCTGCTGCCCATGCTGCTGATCATCCAGGGCGTCGTCTTCGCCTACGCCTCCGTCGAACTGGTCGGAGTCACAGCCGGTGAGACCGAGAAGCCCGAGGAGATCATGCCGAAGGCGATCAACTCGATCATGTGGCGCGTCGGCCTCTTCTACGTCGGCTCGGTCGTCCTGCTGTCGATGCTGATGCCGTGGAGCAGCTACAGCGCCGGCCAGAGCCCGTTCGTGACCGTGCTCTCCCGCATCGGCGTCCCGGCGGCCGGCGATGTGATGAACCTGGTCGTGCTCACCGCGGCCATGTCCTCGCTCAACTCCGGCCTCTACTCCACCGGCCGTATCCTGCGCTCCATGGCCGTCAACGGGTCCGCACCGCGCTTCACCGCCCGGCTGAGCCGCACCCATGTGCCCTACGGCGGCATCCTGCTCACCAGCGGCATGTGCGTCCTCGGCGTCGGGCTCAACTTCGTCGTTCCGGCGGACGCGTTCGAGATCGTGCTCAACCTCGCCGCCCTCGGTATCCTCGCCACCTGGGGCATGATCATGGTCTGCCATCTCCTCTTCTGGCGGAAAACCCGGGACGGCGTGTTGACCCGCCCCTCCTACCGCCTGCCCGGCTCCCCGTGGACCGAATTCGTGACGCTGGCCTTCCTCGTCTCCGTCCTGGTCCTCATGTACGCCGACGGAGGGGCCGCGCGCACCACCGTGCTGTGCGTGCCGCTGATCGCCGCGGTGCTGGTCGCCGGCTGGTACGCGGTTCGCGGTCGCGTGGCGGGCGCCGCCGCCGAGAGCGAGGACTGAGCCGGCCACCGGCCACCGGCCTGCGACCCGCGATGTGCGCGGGTCGCAGCGTCAGTGGTGGTGCGGAGGGTGTGGTGGCGGTGGCGGGATGGTGGCCGCGCTCGGTGGCGTCTGCGGCCAGACCAGCAGGACCGGGCAGGGGGCGTGGTCGACGATGAAGCGGCTGGTGGGGCCGAGGCTGCGGGGGCCGAGGTGGGTGCGGTCGCCGTCGCGGGCGAGGATGAGCAGGTCGGCACCCTCGGCGGCCATCACGACCTCGCGTTCGACACGACCGGAGCGTTCCCGCCGGGTGCACGGGCGTCCCAGCCGCGCGGCCGCGTCGGCCAGGAGCCGTTCGCCCGCGTCGTGTGCCAGGTGCTCCACCCGTGTGCCGGGGTCGCGGTCGGGGCGTGCCCGGCCCAGCAGACCGGCGTAGGCGCCGTGCGCCACGCCGGGCGCGTCGGGGCCGCTGATGTGGAGCAACACTGTTTCGGCGTCCGCGGGTGTGTGGGCGCGCGCGGCGTCGACACAGGCGGACCAGGTGCCCTCGACGATCCAGACGATGACGGTCACGCGTTCAGCCTCCGATCGTGTGGAGTGACACCCACAGTGCCACCACCGCCGACAGTAGGGCGGCAGGCGTGGCGAGCAGGCCGAGCCGGGTGAACTCGCCCAGTTCCACGTCGGTGTCGTGTTCGCGCACGATACGCCGCCACAGCAGCGTGGCCAGGGACCCGGCGTAGGTGAGGTTCGGGCCGATGTTCACCCCGAGGAGCACGGCCAGGACGGCGCCCGGTCCGGTGGGGGCGGCCAGCGGCAGCAACACCAGGACGGCGGGCAGGTTGTTGATGACGTTCGCCAGGACGGCCGCCAGCGCCGCGAGGACCAGGAGGGACACCAGGTCGGTGCCCCCCGGGACCACGCGGCCCAGGGCGTCTGCCAGGCCGTTGTCGACCACCGCCCGGACCACGATGCCCAGTGCCAGCACGAAGACGCAGAACGGCAGGGCCGCGGCCCGCACGAGCGCACGGGGGCCGGTGCGCCGCCGGGCCAGGGCGCGGGCCGCCAGGACGGTCGCGCCCGCGGCCGCCGCCCAGGCCGGGTCGATGCCGAGCGTCGAGGCCAGTACGAAACCCGCCAGCGTGCCCGCCACCGTGAGCAGGGCGAAGAGCGGGAATTCGGGGGTCTCGACGGCGGGCGGGGCGTCGGCGCCGGCATCCAGGTCGGTGGCGAAGAAGCGGCGGATCACCACGTACTCCGCCCCGATGGCGACCAGCCACGGCAGCGCCATCAACGCGGCGAACCGGGTGAAGGACAGGCCGCTGGCGGCGAACGCCAGCAGGTTGGTCAGGTTGGACACCGGCAGCAGCAGCGAGGCGGTGTTCGACAGGTGGGTGCAGGCGTAGACGTGCGGCTTGGCACGGGCGCCCAGTCGGGCGGCGGTGGCGAAGACCACCGGAGTCAGCAGTACCACCGTGGCGTCGAGGCTGAGGACCGCGGTGATGAGGGAAGCCATCACGAAGACGATGCCCAGCAGGCGGCGGGGGCGGCCGGCCGCCCGGCGCGCCGTCCAGGCGCCGCAGGCGTGGAAGAGACCCTCGTCGTCGCACAGCTGGGCCAGGACCAGGACGGCCGCGAGAAAGCCGATCACCGGGCCCAGCCGGGCGGCCTCGGCCACGGCGTGGTCGAGGGAGATCGCTCCGGCGGCGATGACCACTCCGGCGGCGGGGACCGCCACGACGGCCTCCGGCCAGCCCCAGGGCCTGATCACCGCGCAGGCCAGCACGGCGAGGAGCAGGACGACGGACAGTGCTTCTGCGAGGGAGGCGTTCAGGGTCGGAGCCTTTCGGGTGCGGTCCCCGGCACGAGGGGAAGGACTTCGGTGTACAGCTTCACCTATTGCCCTGTGTGCCCGGTCGCTCCGCTCGGGGCCGACGCGGCGGCGTGTCCTCGGCCTTTCCGCCGCGGCGGGCGCGAAAGGAACCTCTGACCGGCGGGAAACCGAAAGGCGGCTTCGTTCGGGCAGCCGTGAGCAACGGGACCGAGTCCGTGTTCCGTCCGCCGAAACCGAAGGGAAAGCTCGGGGCGGTGTCCGTGCGGACGGGGCGTGGGTCTCCGGCGACGACGTGGATCGCGTGGCCCGCGTCGGCCGAGGGTCAGGAGGCCATGGCCGCGAAGTCCTTGGTCAGGGTGCTCAGGTCGGTGATGCCGAGGCTGTCGATGCTGTGCTTGTTCGGAGGGAACCGTGACCAGAGCGCTACGGCGGAGCCGGCGGAGCAGCCCCACAGGGCGCGCCGCAGGGGATCGCCGTAGCGGAGGGCGGGCAGGCGCCGCAGCGTGACCGTGGTCATGGCGATGAAAACGAACGAAAGGAAGAAACACAACTTGGCGGCTCTTATGGCCGTCGGCTTCCGTACGGCGGGGCGGCGGGGTGGGTCAAAGTGGACTCCATGATGCTGAGAAGATCGCGCCCGAAGACCGATTGCTGTCGGATTCTCTGCTGGATGAGGGAGGTCGGAAGTTCGGCCTCCCGTTCTTCGGTGGTGCCGAAGTGCGCGCGGGCGTTCACCATGGTCGTCGTCGAGTCCACAAGTCCGGAAAGAACCAGCTGGAGAGCGGCGGACAATTCTTGTCGACGATCACGAAATTCCCCAGCTGATGCGGCATGAGCGTCATGTAATTCCCCACCCCGCGCGGTCACGTTATTCCCCATGGGGATGACGGAGGCGGAAAGCGGGTGTCCTGGCCATCGAAAAGGCGGACGCTGCCCCTCGACCAGTGGTTCGAGAAGGTCGGGGGCCAGCACCGGATGGCAAGGAGAACGTTCACCGTGGTCGACATCACCGAGATCTACGTCCACTGGTATGCGGGCCGTTCCAAGAGCGAGCTGGCCACGTCGCTGGGAGTGGACCGCAAGACGGTCAGGAAGTACCTGGCCCCGGCGGAGGCCGCCGGAATCACCCCGGGCGGGCCGGCGATGAGCCAGGCCGACTGGGCCAAGCTGGTCAAAAGCTGGTTTCCCGAACTCGCCGAGTCCAGGCTCCGGCAGATCACCTGGCCGGAGATCGACAAACATCGCGACTACATCAAGAAAATGCTGGGGACGGTGACCGTCAGCACGATCCACCAGCGTCTTCGCGACGAGCAGGGGCTGGAGGCGTCGGTCTCCAGCTTCCGCCGCTGGGTCCATGCCACCCTGCCGGAAGAGACCCGAAGATCGCAGGTCACGGTCCTGCGAGACGACGTCGAGCCCGGCTCGGAGGCTCAGATCGACTACGGCTTCCTGGGCCAGTGGATCAACCCCCGCAGCGGAAAACGGCACCGGATCTGGGCCTTCGTGATGGTGCTGCCCTGCTCGCGTCACATGTTCGTCCGCCCCGTGCTCACCCTCGACCAGCACGCGTGGACGGCCGCCCACGTCGAGGCGTTCAGATTCTTCGACGGGGCACCGAAACGGCTGGTGCCGGATAACCTCCGCACCGGGGTCGACAAGCCCGACCTCTACGACCCGAAAATCAACAAGGCTTATGGCGAACTCGCTGCCCATTACGGCGCATTGGTCGATCCAGCCCGGGCCGGGCGGCCGAAGGACAAACCGCGGGTCGAGCGGCCCATGCCCTATGTCCGCGACTCGTACTGGCGCGGGCGGGAGTTCGTATCCGTCGAGCACATGCAGGCCGAGGCCATCAAGTGGTGCATGAACGTGGCCGGCCGACGGCAATGCCGGCCACTGGGCGGGGCCGCCCCGTTCTCGGTCTTCGAAGCGGTCGAGGCCCAAACCTTGCTGCCTCTTCCCAGAACACCGTTCGTGCTGGCGAGATGGTCCTCCGCAGCAGTCGGACCGGACATCCACGTCAAGGCGGGCCGCACCCTCTACTCGGTGCCCTGGAAACTGATCGGCAAGCGCGTCGATATCCGCTCCACCGCCGCCATGGTGCACATTTTCCACGACGGCGAACTCGTCAAGACCCATGCTGCCCTGGAACAAGGCAAGCGGACCGACAAAAACGATTATCCGCCGGAGAAGATCGCCTTCCATATGCGGACCCCGGTCTGGTGCCGCACCCAGGCCGCCGAGGTCGGCGAGGCATGCAGCGAGGTCATCGGCCAGCTGCTGGAGGTCAACGCGCTCTACCGGCTCCGCGCCGCCCAGGGGATTCTCGGTCTCCGCAAGAAGCACGGCGAGACACGGCTGGAAGCGGCCTGCGCGAAGTCCCTCGCGGTCGGGGATCCGTCCTACCGCACCGTCAAGGGCATCCTGATCGCCGGCACCGAAACCGATCCCGAGCCGGAGACCAGCGGCGACGCGGGTGCCGCCGCGTTCCTCCACGGGCCCAAGCGGCTCTTCGCGACCGCCGCGTCCCCCGTCGCGGCGGAGGACAACCACGATGACCAGGGCCACCGCGAAGGTGAAGGAGTCGCCTGATGAACATCATGAACACCGCTTTGCGGGACTCGCTCAAATCGCTCAAGCTCTCCGGCATGCTCGAGACTCTCGACGCCCGCCTGTCCCAGGCCCACGGCGGCGAACTCGGCCACCTGGAGTTCTTGCAGATCCTCTGCCAGGACGAGATCACCCGACGTGAGAGCGTCGCCTTCCAACGACGCCTGCAACGGGCGAAGTTCGAGCAGCAGGCCACCCTGGAGGAGTTCGACTTCTCGTCCTCGCCGAAGCTGCCCGCGGTCCAGATCCGTGACCTCGCGGCCCTGCGATGGCTGCATGCGGGCGAGTCGGTCATCCTGTTCGGCCCGGTCGGCGTCGGCAAGACACACGTCGCCCAGGCCCTGGGCCACCTCGCCATCCGCCAGGGCGCCCACGCGCGGTTCGCCAAGACCAGCCGTGTCCTCGCCGACCTCGCCGGCGGACACGCCGACCGGACCTGGGACAGACGGCTGCGAGAACTCGTACGTCCCGACGTGCTCATCCTCGACGACTTCGCGATGCGGCAGCTGACCGCCACCCAGGCCGACGACCTCTACGAGCTGGTCAGCGAACGGCAAGGGAGGTCCCTGATCATCACCAGCAACAGGGCGCCGAGCGACTGGTATCCGCTCTTCCCCAACCCTGTCGTCGCCGAGTCGCTCCTGGACCGGCTCATCAACACCAGCCACCAGGTCATCATGAACGGCCCCAGCTACCGGCCGAACAAACGGCCCAGAAACGGCAACAACAAGACAACCGGAGGCTCGATCAGCTAGACAAGGACACGGTCAGGACCTGGGGAATTACGTGAAGCCAGGCCCGGGGAAAATCGTGATCGTCCACATTCTCCGGCTGCCTCATCATCGGTTCCATGGTCCAGCCAAGGCAGCAGATGGATGGTGTTAGTCCCTGGCGTCTCGATGTTTGCGATCAGACCGTCGAGGGTGTGCGGGTCGGGGCGCGGGAGCTCCCCCACCGGGCCAGCCACCGCCCACCGACCTGCTGCCCGCCAGCACCGGTCGCGGCCTCCCACAGAGACGCCGGTTCTCAGGCCCGCCGTGACGCCGCCGGTGATCCCCATTCAGCGACCTGCACC
>NZ_JBTOLC010000067.1:0-24833 GCF_054551825.1 Streptomyces sp. L500 | reverse complement strand
GCCTCCGCTCGGCTTCCACCGGGCGGCGCGTGCACCACTCTACCTGATCCACAGCAGTGGTCGGTAAGTGATGAGAGCGGGTGACAGGAATCGCACACTGCGCCTCCCCCTTGGAAAGGGGGCGCTCTACTACTGAGCTACACCCGCGCGCCCATCCGGACAGTCCACGGAGGTGGACCGTCGAACGGTCAGAGCGGGTGACAGGAATCGCACACTGCGCCTCCCTCTTGGAAAGAGGGCGCTCTACTACTGAGCTACACCCGCGCGTCCACCCAGACGGCCCACAGAAGTGGACCACTGGCTGGTCAGAGCGGGTGACAGGAATCGCACACTGCGCCTCCCCCTTGGAAAGGGGGCGCTCTACTACTGAGCTACACCCGCATGACCCCGAAGTTCCGGCCGGTTTCCCGGCGTTGCCCCTCGGTGTGATCCAAACTCTAGCTGATCACCCGGGGCGGTTGGCAAATCCGATGATCGACGGGTCGCGCACGACGGTGGGCGCGACCCGTGGCGGGTGCCACGCGGGTGCCGCGCGGGGGGCTCAGCCCGCCGCGTTGAACGCCTCGTAGACCTTCTTGGGGATGCGGCCGCGCGGCGGCACCTCCATGCCGTGGGAGCGGGCCCAGGCGCGGACCGCCGCCGGATCGGGTGCGACGGACGTCCGGCGGTAGACGCGGCCCGACCGCGACTGCTTGCGGCCGACGGCCATGTAAGGCTCCAGGATGCCCCGCAGTTTCTTCGCATTGGCTGAGTTCAGGTCGATCTCGTACGACTTGCCGTCGATCCCGAAGATGACGGTCTCCGCGGCTTCCCCGCCGTCGATGTCATCGGAGAGTGTGACCACTACGCGCTGCGCCACGGAAATCGGTCCTTTCGACCAGTATCACCGCTCTGACCTGCGGTGACGTGGGGGTTTCGGTTGTTCTCAGACCATACTTATTCATGTGTGCGACAAAGGGCAATGCATGACGCGGCCCAGTTAATTCCGTCCCACTGTCCCACCGCAATCGACATCGGGTGATCCCCTGGGATTTTTCCCGGAATTTTCCCGAGTGGTCCGCGCGGCGGCCGAGCAAAATGCGAAGGATAAGCCCAGCATATCTATGCGCGTAGATTTTCCGGGACTGTACGCTGGCGGTACCGCTTCAGCTCACGCACCACACACCGGGAGTGCCAGTGGCACGCGTCGTAGTCGACGTCATGCTCAAGCCGGAGATCCTCGACCCGCAGGGCCAGGCGGTGCAGCGCGCGCTGCCACGCCTGGGTTTCGAGGGGATCGCCGACGTCCGTCAGGGCAAGCGCTTTGAACTCGAGGTGGAGGGCCCGGTCGACGAGGCCGCCCTCGCCCGAATCCACGAGATGGCGGAAACGTTTCTCGCCAACACCGTGATCGAGGACTTCACCGTGCGAGTCGACTCGTGACCGCACGGGTAGGGGTCGTCACCTTCCCCGGCACCCTGGACGACCGCGACACCCAGCGCGCCGTCCGGATCGCCGGCCTGGAGGCCGTGCCCCTCTGGCACCGCGACAGGGACCTCAAGCAGGTCGACGCCGTGGTCCTGCCCGGCGGCTTCTCCTACGGCGACTATCTGCGGGCGGGCGCGATCTCCCGCTTCTCCCCGGTGATGGAATCCGTCATCGAGCAGGCGAAGGGCGGCATGCCCGTCCTCGGCATCTGCAACGGCTTCCAGGTGCTCACCGAGACCCACCTGCTGCCCGGCGCGATGCTGCGCAACAACCACCTCCACTTCATCTGCCGCGACCAGAAGCTCCGCGTGGAGAACGCGGACACCGCCTGGACGGCCGACTACGAGGCGGGCCAGGAGATCTCCGTCCCGCTGAAGAACATCGACGGCCGCTACGTGGCCGACGAGCGCGTCCTCGACGAGCTCGAGGCCGAGGGCCGCGTCGCCTTCCGCTACCTGGACGGCAACCCCAACGGCTCGCTCCGCGACATCGCGGGCATCACCAACGCCGCCGGCAACGTCGTCGGCCTGATGCCCCACCCCGAGCACGCCGTCGAGCCGGGCATCGGCACGGGTCGTACGGACGGTCTCGGATTCTTCACCTCGATCCTGAAGAAGCTGGTCAGCTCATGACTCTCGACACCGTCAAGCACGCCGACGAGACCCCCGACGTCGAGCAGCCCTGGGCCGAACTCGGCCTCAAGCAGGACGAGTACGAGCGCATCCGCACCATCCTGGGCCGCCGCCCCACCGGCGCCGAGCTCGCGATGTACTCGGTGATGTGGTCCGAGCACTGCTCGTACAAGTCCAGCAAGGTCCACCTCCGCCAGTTCGGCGAGAAGGCCCCTTCGAGCGACGCGCTCCTCGTCGGCATCGGCGAGAACGCCGGCGTCGTCGACGTCGGCCAGGGCTACGCGGTCACCTTCAAGGTCGAGTCGCACAACCACCCGAGCTACATCGAGCCCTACCAGGGCGCGGCCACCGGCGTCGGCGGCATCGTCCGCGACATCCTCGCGATGGGCGCCCGCCCGGTCGCCGTCATGGACCCGCTGCGCTTCGGCGCCGCCGACCACCCCGACACCAAGCGCGTCCTGCCGGGCGTCGTCGCGGGCATCGGCGGCTACGGCAACTGCCTGGGCCTGCCCAACATCGGCGGCGAGGTCGTCTTCGACTCCTGCTACCAGGGCAACCCGCTGGTCAACGCCCTGTGCGTCGGTGTGATGAAGCACGAGGACATCCACCTCGCCAAGGCGTCCGGCGCCGGCAACAAGGTCATCCTCTACGGCGCCCGCACCGGCGGCGACGGCATCGGCGGCGTCTCGGTCCTCGCGTCCGAGACCTTCGACGACAGCAAGCCCACCAAGCGCCCCGCCGTCCAGGTCGGCGACCCCTTCCAGGAGAAGCTCCTCATCGAGTGCACCCTGGAGATCTTCCGCGAGGACCTCGTCGACGGCATCCAGGACCTCGGCGGCGCCGGCCTGTCCTGCGCCACCAGCGAGCTGGCCAGCGCCGGCTCCGGCGGCATGCGCGTCGAGCTGGATCGCGTACCGCTGCGCGACGCGACGCTCTCGCCCGAGGAGATCCTCATGAGCGAGTCGCAGGAGCGCATGTGCGCGATCGTCGAGCCCGGCAAGGTCGACCGCTTCCTGGAGATCTGCGAGAAGTGGGACGTCATCGCCACCGTCATCGGTGAGGTCACCGACGGCGAGCGCCTGGAGATCTTCTGGCACGGCGAGCAGATCGTGGACGTCCCGCCGCGCACCGTCGCCCACGAGGGCCCGGTCTACGAGCGCCCGTACGCCCGCCCGGAGTGGCAGGACGCCCTCCAGGCCGACGACGCGAACAAGCTGGCCCGCCCCGAGACCGCCGAGGAGCTGCGCGCGCAGGTCCTGAAGGTGATCTCCTCCCCGAACCAGGCGTCCAAGTCCTGGATCACGGACCAGTACGACCGCTTCGTCCAGGGCAACACGGTCCTCTCCCAGCCCGAGGACTCCGGCATGGTCCGCGTCGACGAGGACACCAACCTCGGTGTCGCCGTCGCCACGGACGGCAACGGCCGCTACGCCAAGCTCGACCCGTACACGGGCGCCCAGCTCGCGCTCGCCGAGTCGTACCGCAACGTGGCCGCCACCGGAGCCCGCCCGCTGGCGATCTCCAACTGCCTGAACTTCGGCTCGCCGGAGGACCCGGCCGTCATGTGGCAGTTCGCCGAGGCCACCCGTGGCCTGGCGGACGGCTGCCTGACCCTGGGCACCCCGGTGACCGGCGGCAACGTCTCGCTCTACAACCAGACGGGCGAGACCGCCATCCACCCGACCCCCGTGGTCGCGGTTCTGGGCGTCATCGACGACGTCGACCGCCGCACGCCGATGGCCTTCGCCGACGAGGGCCACCTGCTCTACCTCCTCGGTGACACCAAGGAGGAGCTGGGCGGCTCGGCCTGGTCGCAGGTGATCCACGACCACCTCGGCGGGCTGCCGCCGGCCGTGGACCTGGACCGCGAGAAGCTGCTCGCCGAGATCCTGATCGCCGCCTCCCGCGACGGCATGATCGACGCGGCGCACGACCTCTCCGACGGCGGCCTGATCCAGGCCCTGGTGGAGTCGTGCCTGCGCGGCGGCAAGGGCGCCCGGATCGTCGTACCGGACGCGGTGGACCCGTTCGTCCTCCTCTTCTCCGAGTCCGCCGGCCGCGCGGTCGTCGCCGTGCCGCGCAGCGAGGAGCTGCGCTTCACCGACATGTGCGGGGCGCGGGGGCTGCCGGCGACGCGGATCGGCGTTGTCGACGGCGAAGAGCTCGACATCCAGGGCGAGTTCACGATTCCGCTGACGGAACTGCGCGCCGCGCACGAGGCCACGATTCCCTCGTTGCTCGTGTAACGCTCGTCTGTAACGACGGCTCAACTCTCGTCATGAGTACGGGACGGGCCCGGCCGGTTGTTCCGGTTGGGCCCACCCGAAGCCTGGCCAAGGATTAGGCTCGCGCCATGCCTTCCGCACCGCGCAAGCCCCGTATCCGCAGCTTCGATCCCGCCAAGTCGCGGGCCGCCCTGGAGGGGCAGGTCCGTGCGGTGCGGGACGTCGTGGCCGTGGTCTGCGCCGAGCCGGACGCCGAGGCGCTGCTCGCCGCGCCCTCCGGGGTGGGCAAGTGGACGGTCGGCGAGCTGATCACGCATCTCACCGGCGCGTTGGAGCTGCTGCCGCGGCACATCGAGGCGCAACGATCCGGTGAATCCCCGTCCGTACGGGCCGAGATCACCCTGCCGGAGTACGCGGCGGGCAGCGGCGCGCGGGCTGCGGAGGTGGCGGAGAGGGCCGTCGCCGCGGCCGAGGCGCTCGCCGGCCAAGGCCCCAACTCCCTGGTGGACGCGCTGGATCGGGTCGCCGAACGGCTCTCCGCCGCGCTCGCCGACGCGGGCTCCGTCACGGCCGTCCCCACGGGTCTCGGCGCCATGTCGCTGTCCGACTATGTGGTGACCCGACTGGTCGAGGCCGTGGTGCACGGCGACGATCTCGCGACCGCCACGGGCACCGTCGTCCGCCATGACCGGCAGGCCCTGGCGACCGTCTCCCGGTTGTTCGCCGACGTGTTGGCGACCAAGGCCCCCGGCGGCTCGGTGGAAGTACGTATCCCGCCATTCGCCGTGACGCAGTGCGTCGCGGGCCCCCAACACACGCGCGGCACGCCGCCGAACGTCGTCGAGACCGACCCGATCACCTGGATCCGGCTGGCCACTGGCCGTCTGACCTGGTCCGATGCCATCGAGTCCACGGCCGTGACGGCCAGTGGCGAACGCGCGGACCTTTCCGCACAACTTCCTTTGCTCACTTGAGCGAAGCCTGCCTTCGCGCCCGCCCGACCGTGGAGATCCAGCCACGAAAGGGTGATGCGCTGTGCCCGCCGAGTGGCTGTGCGTGGTGTGAGATTTCCCGGCCGTCCCCGGTTCGGATGAACCTCGTCCCTGCCATAGACTCAAGGTGTGCCTCGTGGTGACGGACGACTCAACCACGACCTGCTCCCCGGCGAAAAGGGCCCCCAGGACGCTTGCGGCGTCTTCGGTGTCTGGGCTCCGGGGGAAGAGGTCGCAAAACTCACCTATTTCGGGCTGTATGCGCTGCAGCACCGTGGACAGGAGTCCGCGGGCATCGCGGTGAGCAACGGCTCCCAGATCCTCGTTTTCAAGGACATGGGACTGGTCTCCCAGGTCTTCGACGAAACCTCCCTCGGCTCCCTCCAGGGCCATATCGCGGTCGGTCACGCCCGCTACTCCACCACCGGAGCCTCGGTGTGGGAGAACGCGCAGCCGACCTTCCGGGCGACCGCCAACGGCTCCATCGCCCTGGGCCACAACGGGAACCTGGTCAACACCGCCGAGCTGGCCGAGATGGTCGCCGCGCTCCCGCGCGACAACGGCCGGGCCACCCAGGTGGCGGCGACCAATGACACCGACCTGGTCACGGCCCTGCTCGCCGGGCAGACCGACGACGACGGCAAGCCGCTGACCGTGGAGGAGGCGGCCGCCAAGGTCCTCCCCATGGTCAAGGGCGCCTTCTGCCTCGTCTTCATGGACGAGCACACGCTCTACGCCGCCCGTGACCCGCAGGGCATCCGCCCGCTGGTCCTCGGCCGGCTGGAGCGTGGCTGGGTGGTCGCCTCGGAGACGGCCGCCCTCGACATCTGCGGCGCGACCTTCATCCGCGAGGTCGAGCCCGGCGAGATGATCGCCATCGACGAGAACGGCGTGCGGACCTCCCGCTTCGCCGAGGCCAAGCCGCGCGGCTGCGTCTTCGAGTACGTGTACCTGGCCCGCCCGGACACCGAGATCGCCGGCCGCAACGTCTACCTCTCCCGGGTGGAGATGGGCCGCCGCCTCGCCGCCGAGGCCCCCGTCGACGCCGACCTGGTGATAGCGACCCCGGAGTCGGGCACGCCCGCCGCCGTCGGCTACGCCGAGGCCAGCGGGATCCCGTACGGCACGGGCCTGGTCAAGAACGCCTACGTCGGCCGGACCTTCATCCAGCCGAGCCAGACCATCCGCCAGCTCGGCATCCGGCTCAAGCTCAATCCGCTCAAGGAAGTCATCAAGGGCAAGCGCCTGGTGGTCGTCGACGACTCGATCGTCCGCGGCAACACCCAGCGCGCCCTGGTGCGGATGCTCCGCGAGGCCGGTGCCGCCGAGGTCCACGTACGGATCTCGTCCCCGCCGGTGAAGTGGCCGTGCTTCTTCGGCATCGACTTCGCCACCCGCGCCGAGCTGATCGCCAACGGGATGACCGTCGACGAGATCGGCAAGTCGCTGGGCGCGGACTCCCTCGCCTACATCTCCCTCGACGCGATGGTCGAGGCGACCACGATCGCCAAGCCCAATCTGTGCCGGGCCTGCTTCGACGGTGAGTACCCCATGGCGCTCCCCGACCCCGAGCTGCTGGGCAAGCAGCTGCTGGAGACCGAGCTGGCCGGTGGCGCGGACGCCGCCGACGCGCTCCGTCGCCCGTAACGCTCCGTAGTACGAAAACGACACGAAAGTTCTGAAGCAATGTCTCAGACCACCGGTGCCAGCTACGCCGCTGCGGGCGTCGACATCGAAGCGGGCGACCTCGCCGTCGAGCTCATGAAGGAATGGGTGCGCAAGGCCACCCGCCCCGAGGTTGTCGGCGGCCTCGGCGGCTTCGCCGGCCTCTTCGACGCCAGCGCCCTCAAGCGCTACGAGCGCCCCCTGCTGGCCTCGGCCA
Source organism: Streptomyces sp. L500 (assembly GCF_054551825.1). Lineage (NCBI taxonomy): Bacteria > Bacillati > Actinomycetota > Actinomycetes > Kitasatosporales > Streptomycetaceae > Streptomyces > Streptomyces sp. L500. Next base: position 17,635 of record NZ_JBTOLC010000067.1, on the reverse strand, counting down.
CCGACGGCGTCGGCACCAAGGTCGACATCGCCCGCCGGATGGGCGTCTACGACACCATCGGCCACGACCTCGTCGGCATGGTCGTGGACGACCTGGTCGTCTGCGGCGCCGAGCCGCTGTTCATGACCGACTACATCTGCGTCGGCAAGGTCCACCCCGACCGCGTCGCCGCCATCGTCAAGGGCATCGCCGAGGGCTGTGTCCTCGCGGGCTGCGCCCTGGTGGGCGGCGAGACCGCCGAGCACCCCGGGCTGCTGGGCGCGGACGAGTTCGACGTCGCCGGCGCCGGTACGGGCGTCGTGGAGGCCGACCGGCTGCTGGGCGCGGATCGCATCCGCAAGGGTGACGCCGTCATCGCGATGGCCTCGTCGGGACTTCACTCGAACGGGTACTCACTGGTCCGCCATGTGCTCTTCGACCGGGCCGGCTGGGAGCTGGACCGGGAGGTGCCGGAGCTCGGCCGGACGCTCGGCGAGGAGCTCCTGGAGCCCACGAAGATCTACTCGCTGGACTGTCTCGCCCTCACCCGTACGGCGGAAGTCCACGCCTTCTCGCACATCACCGGCGGCGGCCTCGCCAACAACCTGGCCCGGGTGATCCCGGACCACCTCCACGCGACCGTCGACCGCTCCACCTGGACGCCGGACCCGATCTTCGGCCTGGTCGGCGAGCTGGGCGGGGTGGCGCGCCCCGAGCTGGAGAAGACGCTCAACATGGGCGTCGGCATGATCGCGGTCGTCCCGCAGGAGTCCGTGGACGTGGCCCTGGCGACCTTCGCCGACCGCGACGTGGACGCCTGGGTGGCAGGCGAGATCACGGCCCGCGGCGGCCACGCGGAGGCCGTGGCCCTGACCGGGGACTACGCGAACTGAAACCGAGCCCGCGTGTGGGCAGTCGTGCCGCAAGGGCGGGACGGGTGGGCACACGCGGGCCCGCACCCGGCGGACGGCCTTGGCCACCGCGCAGCGGGCACGCACAGAACCCGGTCCGGGGCAAAGCCCCGGACCGGGTCACTGAAAGCTATGACTGCCGCGTCAAGCGCGACGGCGGTACGCCGACCGGTCGGAGGAGGACTGCTCGTCCTCGTCCTCCCCGTCGTCGTTGTAACGCGCCGCGTACTGAGCGTACGGGTCGTCCTCCAGCTCGTCCTCAAGCGGCTCGCTCTCCGGCGGCTGCTTGATCGACGGCTGCGTTGCGCCCAGCTCATTGGCCAGACGTGAGAGGTCGGTCCCGCCGCTGTTGTACTTCAGCTGGCGGGCGACCTTTGTCTGCTTGGCCTTGGCCCGGCCGCGCCCCATGGCTCGACCCCCTCATTGACGGGGCTCGACGGCCCCAGAGTCTTGACACGCGTTCACGTTCATGAGTCAGAGCGGACCCCTGTGGAAGGGTGTCCGGCCTGTAGAGCTTCAACGGTACCTGCTTCCGCCGTCATACGGTACGTCGCCCGCATGACGTGCCACGGAGCCGGACCCGGAGAGGGTCCAGTACTCGCTGGTCAGCCACGATTTTAACGTGTCCCGAGCGCCGACCCGCCGAGGGGTGGTGAGAGATCTCTCGTTCCGCCGCCTTCCGGTCACTCTTCTGTGGGGATCGCTGTGGGATCCGCGTCGGGATCGCTCCGGATCGCCGTACGCGGACCGGCGGCCCGCCCGGGCGGGAAGATCACCCGGGCGGGTCAACGAGGACACGAAGCGTCACCGGGTGGGCGCCGGGACGGTGCTCACCGCCTCCCGTGCCGCCCTGTCCCTGGCCTCCGCCATGCGCTGCTCGGCGAGCCGGTCCGCCGCGACGGCCGGCGGAATGCCGTCCGTTCGCGCGCGATCGAATATGGCCAAAGTGGTGTCGTAGATCTTGGTCGCCTTGGCCTTCGCCCGATCGAAATCAAAGCCGAGCAGTTCATCGGCGACCTGGATCACTCCGCCGGCGTTCACCACGTAGTCCGGCGCATAGAGCACGCCCCGGTCGGCGAGGTCCTTCTCGACCCCCGGGTGGGCGAGCTGGTTGTTGGCCGCGCCGCAGACCACGGAGGCGGTGAGGGCGGCGACGGTCTCGTCGTCCAGCGCGCCGCCGAGGGCGCAGGGGGCGTAGACGTCGAGCGGCGTCCGGACCAGCACCGCCGCGTCGGCCACGGCCGTGACCTGTGGGTGACGGGCCAGGATCCGCTCGACGGCGGCGGCCCGGACATCCGTGATCACGACCTCCGCGCCGTCCTGGACCAGGTGCTCCACCAGGTGGTGGCCGACCTTGCCGACGCCGACGACGCCCACGCGGCGCCCGCGCAGCGTCGGCTCGCCCCACTGGGTCCTCGCGGCGGCCCGCATGCCCTGGAAGACGCCGAAGGCGGTGAGCACGGAGGAATCGCCGGCGCCGCCCTGCTCGGGCGAGCGGCCCGTGGTCCAGCGGTTCGTCCGGGCGACGACGTCCATGTCCTGTACATACGTGCCGACGTCGCACGCGGTGACATATCGGCCGCCCAAGGAGGCCACGAAGCGACCGTACGCAAGCAGCAGCTGCTCGGACTTGATCAGATCGGGATCGCCGATGATCACAGCCTTTCCGCCGCCGTGGTCGAGCCCCGCCAGGGCGTTCTTGTACGACATGCCGCGCGAGAGGTTCAGCGCGTCCCGCACCGCGTCCTCGTCGGACTCGTACGGGTGGAATCGGGTGCCGCCCAGGGCGGGGCCCAGGGCCGTGGAATGCAGGGCGATCACGGCCTTGAGGCCGCTCTCGGCGTCCTGGCAGAGCACGACCTGCTCATGGCCGCCCTGGTCGGAACGGAAAAGGGTGCGCAGTACGCCGTCGTCGGCGCCGCTGGTGGGACGTACGTCGGTCACGGTGGTGACTCCCATATGCCGCGAAGGTCGCCCTCGCTGGGGGTGGTGGAGGGCCGGTTGGCACGAGGGTAGGGCCTCGTGGCCCGGCCGGCCGGGCTCGTGCCGAGGATCACTCTCCCGGGCTCCGGTGCCATGGGACGATTTGGACGGTATGGGGAGAGGCACCCGCAACTCCCCTGAAGTGACCTACGGCTTGAGGGAGCGAGCGTGGGCGTGGCGTCGTCGGTGACCGTGCCGTACGCGGCCTATCTGCGGGTCTACGAGCCGCTGGCCGCGTTCCCGGAACCGGAACGGTCCCACTGGCTGCGGTACGCCCGCCGGGAGAGCCTCCCCGGGGCCCAGGACGAACTGCGCCGGTCGCTGGCGGATCTGCTGCCCACCCCGCCGGTCCCCGTCCCGGTGCACGAGAGCGGTGACGCCTTCGTGGCGGTCGTGGACGGCGTGGTGTGCGTCTGCCCCTGGCGCACCCGGCTGCGGGGCTGGCTGGCGCTGCGGGAGCTGACGGAGCGGTTTCCCCCGCCCGTGCTGGACGCGGTGCTGCCGCCCGTGGTGCGGCGCCAGGCCGTCGCGGACCACGAGCGCTGGGCGGCCCGCAACCCGGACGCCCGGCCGTGGATCAGGACGGCCACCTGGCAGGTGCCGCTGCGCTGGTTCGTGCTCTTCTCGGACGAGGAGCGCGAATACGGCAAATCCGTACCGGAGGGGCCGGGGGGCCCGGAGGGCGGCGGGGGACTGCTGCTGCGCTACCGGACGCCGATGGTCCAGGCGCGTCGGCGGGTAGCCCGCGGATTGCGTACGCTCCGGGACGCGATGGAGGAGGGGCCGCTGATCGACGGCTTGGTGGAGGTCGGGCGGTGGCTGGAAGAGTTCCATCCGCGGTCCCTGGTGGAGCTGGACTACGGCGGACTTGTGCATATGGTTCCCGAGGCACAGCTGGCCGAGGACCACTCCGCCGCCGACACGGCGGACGGGCTGGCGGCGCTGCGGGCGGGTGACGGGGCGCGGGCCGGTGCGGCGTACGAGCGGCTGACGGAGCGTTGGAGGACGGTCCGCGACCGGCAGTTCGCCAACTGACCGTCCGGCACCGGCGGCCGGCGGTACCGCGATCAGGACCTAGGTCCCGATCCGGGCCATTGCGGCAACCGTGACCTAACGCACTTACGTTAGGTCTTGCGCCCATCGCCCATCCCCATGGCAAAATAGGACAAGGAGTCTGGGAAGGGTTCCTTCCGCCCAAGTAAGGGCGGATAGTTCGGTATTGCACTCCTTGGTGGATCTGGTGACCCCTGATCTCTTTGATCCCGCTGTGACTGATCGTCACGGCGGGGTGACTGTCCGCTATGGCATGGTCCATCGGGTTCCGTCGAGGTTGAACACCTGAGAGGGCAATTCCATCGGTTTGGCCGACGTGGCTGGACAGATGGTGTAGTTGTAGTGCCGAGGACAAGCCGTTCGTCCTATAACCGACTCGGCCCGCGTCCGCCATTTCGGGCAACGCGGGTCAAGGTGCAGAATTTAGAGGAAAGAACCGACGTGATGGTTCGGTTCTCCCGAGGAGGCCGCTCATGACCGCTCGCACCCCTGATGCCGAGCCGCTGCTGACCCCGGCTGAGGTTGCCACGATGTTCCGCGTGGACCCGAAGACGGTCACCCGCTGGGCCAAGGCTGGCAAGCTCACGTCCATCCGCACGCTCGGAGGGCACCGCCGTTACCGCGAAGCGGAGGTCCGTGCCCTGCTGGCGGGCATTCCGCAGCAGCGCAGCGAGGCCTGAACAAGCAGGGCTGAACAAGCAGAGGCTGAACAACTGAATGACAGGGTGATTTCCGGGGCCCCCAACCCGGCTCTCACCCAGCTGAAGCTCCACAGACGGTAAACAGCGGATGCCTGCCCCAACAGGCGTCCCGCCCACCGACTTGGGCCGGCCGTCGATCGCGCTGGACTCCGCCGGGTCCAGCGCGATCTTTTTATGCGCCGGTATCGCCGCCGTATCGCCGCCGGTATCCCCGCGCGGACGCCTCCCGCGTGCCCGGACCCCGGTCCGTCGCCGCCACCGGCGGAAGACCGGAAGGTCGGTGCAATTGCACATATTAAATTGACCCGGCGTAGGGAGGGGGTAAGTTCCCCTACCACGGAAATACTTTCAGTGACTCCCGTCACATCACGGCATGCTTGTCCGCCATCGCCCCGCTGGGGTAAAGGACTTGCGCCCGCGGTCACTCTCCGGAGCGGCCCCCCGTTCCCGCCGCCCGCGCCATCGCGCCTGAGCCGCCGTACGTCACCGGGGGAGGGGAATCTCCTCCCGTGGCGCCTCCTGGTCGCTCCCGGCCTCCTGGGCGAGCCTCAGGAGCCGGTGGCAGACCGGGCAGTGTCTCGTCAGGTGGCGATAGCCGGCCGCGGCGGAGAGGTGGGCGCGCAGCAACGCCCGGGTCTCGTGCCGGCTGCGCTCGGTCGTCGTCATAGGGCGGGGCACCTCCACTGACTGGGGTACCCCTGGCACGTGTCGCAGTCAAGGTCGAAAACACGGAGGCCCGGATCCGGGGACGCGGATCCGGGCCTTCAAGTCGACGGGCTCCCGGGGCACTTGGCACCGGCCGCAGAAAACGACGGAGCCCGCATCCCTGGGGGATACGGGCTCCGACTCTACTGCGGTCCTGACGGGATTTGAACCCGCGGCCTCCACCTTGACAGGGTGGCGAGCACTCCAAACTGCTCCACAGGACCTTGCTTGCTTTCCCGCTCTCGCGTTCTTGCGAGACAGACTCTACAGCAGGTCAGGGGGTGCGGTCGAACCAGCGGCCCCGTGACGGCGCCCACAGTCGCGGGCGCCGTCCCCGGACGTCCCGCTACGGGGCCAGCTTGTCGATCGTCTTCACGATCCGCTTGTCCGAGACCGGGTAGGCCGTGCCCAGCGCGTGGGCGAAGTAGCTCACCCGGAGCTCCTCGATCATCCAGCGGATCTCCCGGGCCTCCTGGGGCACGGGACGGCCCTTGGGGAACTGCTCCAGCAGCCACGCGTACTCGTCGCGCATCTCCTGGACCTTCGCCAGCCGGGCCCGGTCCCGCTCGGCGTTGGTGGGCAGCTGGGTCAGCCGGCGGTCGACGGCCACCAGATAACGCAGCAGGTCCGGCAGGCGGCGGACGCCGTGGGCCGTGACGAAGCCGGGCTTGATCAGCTCCGCCAGCTGCTGCCTGACGTCCGCCAGGGACGTCAGCAGCGCCGGGCTCGACGTCGCCTTCAGCCGGCGCTCGCACGCCTGCCAGGCGGCCAGCACCTCCTGCGTCCGGCGGATCGTGTCCAGCGTCGCGTCCACGATGTCGGCCCGCACGGCGTCGAAGAGCTTGCGGAAGGACTCCTCGTCCCACACGGGCCCGCCGTGGGCCGCGATCAGCTTGTCCGCGGCGCCCGCGACACAGTCCTCGAAGAGCGCCTGGATCGAGCCGTGGGGATTCCGCGACAGGGCGAGCTTCTGCTGATTGCCGAGCTTGTCCTGGGCGAACTTCGCCGGGTTCGACGGCAGGTTCAGCAGGATCAGCCGGCGGACACCGGCCCACATCGCCTCGCGCTGCTCGGGCTCGGTGTCGAAGAGCCGCACCGCCACCGAGGACCCCTCGTCCACCAGCGCCGGGAACGCCTTCACCGGCTGGCCCGCGCGCCGCGTCTCGAAGGTGCGCGGCAGCGTCCCGACCGTCCACGACGTCAGCCCCGAGCGCTGCTCGGGACGGGCCGCGCCGCCGGAGGCGCCGTCGGCCTTCTCCGCCGCCTGCTCGAAGGCTGCTGTGATCGCGGCCTGCGTCTTCGGCTTGAGCCGCAGCCGCAGGGCCTCCAGGTCCTTGTCCTCGGCGATCTTGCGCTTGCGCTCGTCGACCACCCGGAAAGTGATCTTCAGATGGTCGGGGACCTTGGCGAGGTCGAAGTCCTCCGCTTCCATCCGCACCGCCGTCATCCGGTGGAGCCCGTGCGCCAGCGCCGTCGTCAGGGGCTCCTGGAGGGGCACGGCACTGTCGAGGAACCGCTGGGCGAAGTTCGGCGCGGGCACGCAGTTCCGCCGGATCGGCTTGGGCAGCGACCGGATCAGCTCCGTGACCAGGTCCTCCCGCAGCCCCGGGATCTGCCAGTCGAAGCCCTCGGCGGAGACCTGGTTGAGCACCTGCAGCGGAATGTGGACGGTCACACCGTCCGCGTCCGCGCCCGGCTCGAACTGGTACGTCACCCTGAACTTCAGCCGGCCCTGCCGCCAGGAATCCGGATAGTCGTCCTTGGTGACGGCCTCCGCGTTCTCGTTGATGAGCATGGAGTGCTCGAAATTGAGCAACTCCGGCTCTTCACGCCGCTTGTGCTTCCACCAGGAATCGAAGTGCGCCCCGGAGACCACGTGTTCCGGCAGCCGCTGGTCGTAGAAGTCGAACAGCGTCTCGTCGTCCACGAGAATGTCACGCCGCCGGGCGCGGTGCTCCAGCTCCTCGACCTCGCCCAGCAGTTTGCGGTTGTCGTGGAAGAACTGATGGTGCGTCCGCCAGTCGCCCTCGACGAGCGCGTTGCGAATGAACAGCTCACGGCTGGTCTCCGGGTCGATCCGCCCGTAATTGACCTTCCGCTGCGCCACGATCGGCACGCCGTAGAGCGTCACCCGCTCGTACGCCATCACCGCCGCCTGCTTCTGCTCCCAGTGCGGCTCGCTGTACGTCCGCTTCACCAGGTGCTCGGCGAGCGGCTCGATCCATTCCGGCTCGATGCGCGCGTTGACGCGCGCCCACAGCCGGGAGGTCTCCACCAGCTCCGCCGACATCACCCAGCGCGGCGGCTTCTTGAAGAGCGCCGAACCCGGGAACACCGCGAATTTGGCATTGCGGGCCCCGACGAATTCGTTGTTCTTCTCGGTGTCCTTGAGACCGATGTGCGACAGCAGCCCGGACAGCAGCGACTGGTGCACCCGCTCCGCCGGCGCGTCCTCCTCGGCGAGGTGGATGCCCATCGTCTTCGCGACCGTGCGCAGCTGGTAGTAGATGTCCTGCCACTCACGTATGCGCAGATAGTTCAGGTACTCCGACTTGCACATCCGGCGGAAGGCCGAGGACGACAGCGTGCTCTGCTGCTCGCGGACGTACCGCCACAGGTTCAGGAAGGCGAGGAAGTCGCTGGTCTCGTCCTTGAACCGGGCGTGCTGCTGATCGGCCTGCGCCTGCTTCTCCGACGGCCGCTCGCGCGGGTCCTGGATCGACAGCGCGGCCGCGATCACCATCACCTCGCGGGCACAGCCGTTCTTGTCGGCCTCCAGCACCATGCGGGCCAGCCGGGGGTCCACGGGCAGCTGGGAGAGCTTCCGGCCCAGCGGCGTGAGCCGCTTCTTCGGCTCCTTCTGCTTGGGGTCGATCGCCCCGAGCTCCTGGAGCAGATCGACGCCGTCCTTGATGTTCCGGCGGTCCGGCGCGTCGATGAAAGGAAACTTCTCGATGTCGCCGAGCCCCGCCGCCGTCATCTGGAGGATGACCGACGCCAGGTTCGTCCGCAGGATCTCCGCGTCCGTGAACTCCGGCCGCGCGAGGAAGTCGTCCTCGGAGTACAGCCGGATGCAGATGCCGTCGCTCGTACGGCCGCAGCGGCCCTTGCGCTGATTGGCGCTGGCCTGCGACACCGGCTCGATCGGCAGCCGCTGGACCTTGGTGCGGTGGCTGTAGCGGGAGATCCGGGCGAAGCCCGGGTCGATGACGTACTTGATGCCCGGGACGGTCAGGGACGTCTCGGCGACGTTCGTGGCGAGGACGATCCGGCGGCCGGTGTGCCGCTGGAAGACCCGGTGCTGCTCGGCGTGGGAGAGCCGCGCGTAGAGCGGCAGCACCTCGGTGAACTTGTACTTGCGCTTCTCCAGGGCGTCCGCCGTGTCGCGGATCTCCCGCTCGCCGGAGAGGAAGACGAGGATGTCGCCCTCGCCCTCCCGCTGGAGCTCGTCGACGGCGTCACAGATCGCGGTGATCTGGTCACGGTCGGCGTCGGAGGACTCCTCCTCCAGCAGCGGGCGGTAGCGGACCTCCACCGGATACGTCCGGCCCGAGACCTCGACGATCGGCGCGTCGCCGAAATGGCGGGAGAAGCGCTCGGGGTCGATGGTGGCGGAGGTGATCACGACCTTGAGGTCGGGGCGCCGGGGGAGCAGCTGGGCGAGATAGCCGAGCAGGAAGTCGATGTTGAGGCTGCGCTCGTGCGCCTCGTCGATGATGATCGTGTCGTACTGGCGCAGCTCGCGGTCCGTCTGGATCTCGGCGAGCAGGATGCCGTCGGTCATCAGCTTGACCATGGTGGTGTCGCCCACCTGGTCGGTGAAGCGGACCTTCCAGCCGACGGCCTCGCCCAGCGGCGTCCGCAGCTCCTCGGCGACGCGCTCGGCGACCGTACGGGCGGCGAGCCGGCGGGGCTGGGTGTGCCCGATCAGGCCCTTGACGCCACGGCCGAGCTCCAGGCAGATCTTGGGGATCTGGGTGGTCTTGCCGGAGCCCGTCTCACCGGCGACGATCACGACCTGGTGGTCGCGTATCGCCTCCAGGATCGTGTCCTTCTTCTGGCTGACGGGCAGCTGCTCCGGATAGTCGACGGCCGGCACGGCGGCCCGGCGGTTCGCGACGCGCAGCTCGGCCGCCTCGACCTCCGCCGTGATCTCGGCCAGGACGGCCGCGCGGGCCTCGGGCTTGCGGACGCGGCGGGCCCCGTCGAGCCGTCGCCCCAGGCGCTGCGCGTCGCGCAGCGTCAGCTCGGGGAGGCGGGCGGCGAGGTCGGCGAATGCGGCGGGGGCGGCAGGCTGCGTAGACATACGGAGTCCAGGATCGCACCACGCGCCATGAAGCGGCGAACGCATTTAGGGGCGGAAAACACCGAGGCCCCCATCTCGCGATGGGGGCCTCACTGTGGCTGGGGCCGGGGTCGAACCGGCGACCTTCCGCTTTTCAGGCGGACGCTCGTACCAACTGAGCTACCCAGCCATGCGATCACCGAGATGATCGCAAGCGGTCCTGACGGGATTTGAACCCGCGGCCTCCACCTTGACAGGGTGGCGAGCACTCCAAACTGCTCCACAGGACCAAGCTTATGTGCGAGACAAGTCTCGCACACAGTTCACGCGTGCCCCCAACGGGATTCGAACCCGTGCTACCGCCTTGAAAGGGCGGCGTCCTGGGCCACTAGACGATGAGGGCTGATGGCCCACCTGGGCGCTTTGTCGGCGCCTCGGGGACGTGAGAAGCATATGGGATGCAGGGACCGATCGCCAAAACGGTTTGCCGGAGGCGTTCCGGGACCCTCCTCCGGAGGCCCCCGTGGCGGACAATGGCGGCGTGCTGGAGATGACGCGCGAGGAGTTCGAGGAACTGGTCGCCGAGGGCCTGGACCGGATCCCGCCGGAGCTGACGCGGCTGATGGACAACGTGGCCGTGTTCGTCGAGGACGAGCCCCCGGTCGAGGCCCCGGACCTGCTGGGGCTCTACGAGGGCACGCCGCTCACCGAGCGCGGCGAGTGGTACGCGGGGGTGCTGCCGGACCGGATCACGGTCTACCGGGGGCCGACGCTGCGGATGTGCGCCACGCGGGACGAGGTTGTGGCCGAGGTCGAGGTGACGGTCGTTCACGAAGTGGCCCACCACTTCGGGATCGACGACGAGCGCCTCCACGCGCTGGGCTACGGATGAGGCTACGGATGATCGAGGGCTGATCGCCGGGCGCCGCGCGTGTCCTGGGCGGGGCGGGGCCAGTTGGGCAGGGCGCTCGTCCCCTGTACCCGAAGGCGGTCCCATTCATGCGCGCAACGTCAGCGCACGCGGCAGCGTTCACCCGTTTCGCGGCCGCGGCTGCCCTGACCCTGGCCCTGGGCGGGTGCGTGAGCGGGTGCATGAGCGTGAGCGACCCGGGCCGCCCGGCGCCGGCGGGGACGGGCCGGCAGCGCGAGACCGGGGCCCAGCCGGACGGCGGGCTGCGGCCCCCGGCGGGCCGCGCCGGCCACGCGGACGGCAAGTCGGTGAAGGGCGGGGCGAGCGGCAGTCCGTCGGCCAAGGAGGCGCGGCCCTCCGCGTCGGCCTCGGCCGCCCCGGAGGCGTCCCCGTCGGCGTCCCGGCAGCCGGGCAAGCCGGGGGACCGGCCCAAGCCGCCGAGCGGGCCCAGCCAGGGCGGCTCCCCGGCGCAGGGGAAGCCCCCCGCGCCCACCCAGCCCGCCACGGTGGCGCCGCCCACTCAGGCCCCGCCCACGCAGCCGCCCCCCACCACACCGCCGACGCCGCCCTCGCCCCAGCCGGGGCCTTCCTGAGCGCGGCCGGCTCGGGTACTGTGGCGCAGGCCATGCGACCGCGGCTTGCGCTGCCCTGCGGTGGGTGCGTATGGTGGTAGATCGTTTGATCCCATTTGCCCGGCGCCTGACAGAAGCGCGCCGTGTGGCGCGTTCCTTACCTTGCCGTGGCTGACCGCATCGAGGCGGTCATTTGTGAAGCCGACACGGAGCTTGGGCGCGTGCCGAAACTCCGGAAGGTTTCGCATTTCGCATGTCCATTTCCACTGACACCACCACCATGCCCGAGGCCGACGAGATGATCGTCGAGGCCGCCGAGGCCGCCGTCGAGACGACCGAGGCCGCCGTCGAGACGACCGAGGCCGCCGCCGAGCCGGCCGAGCCGCAGATCACCTTCGGTGACCTGGGCCTGGACGACGCGATCGTCCGCAAGCTCGCCCAGAACGGCGTCACCACGCCCTTCCCGATCCAGGCCGCGACCATCCCGGACGCCCTGGCCGGCAAGGACATCCTCGGCCGTGGCCGCACCGGCTCCGGCAAGACCCTCTCCTTCGGTCTGCCCCTGCTCTCGATCCTGGCGGGCGGCCACACCGAGAAGAAGCGCCCGCGCGGTCTGATCCTCACCCCGACCCGTGAGCTGGCGATGCAGGTCGCCGACGCCCTCCAGCCCTACGGCGACGTCCTCGGCCTGAAGATGAAGGTCGTCTGCGGCGGTACGTCCATGGGCAACCAGATCTACGCCCTGGAGCGCGGCGTCGACATCCTCGTCGCCACCCCGGGCCGCCTGCGCGACATCATCGACCGCGGCGCCGCCTCGCTCGACAAGGTCCAGGTCGCCGTCCTCGACGAGGCCGACCAGATGGCCGACATGGGCTTCCTGCCCGAGGTCACCGAGATCCTCGACCAGGTGCCGACCGGCGGCCAGCGTCTGCTGTTCTCCGCGACGCTCGAGAACGAGATCGACACGCTGGTCAAGCGCTACCTGGTCGACCCGATCACCCACGAGGTCGACCCCTCCGCCGGTGCCGTCACGACCATGACCCACCACGTCCTCGTCGTGAAGCCGAAGGACAAGGCGCCGGTCACGGCCGCCATCGCCGCCCGCAAGGGCCGCACGATCATCTTCGTCCGCACCCAGATGGGCGCCGACCGCGTCGCCGAGCAGCTGCTCGACTCCGGTGTCCGCGCGGACGCGCTGCACGGCGGCATGACCCAGGGCGCCCGTACCCGCGTCCTGGAGGACTTCAAGGGCGGCCGCGTGAACGTCCTGGTCGCCACCGACGTGGCCGCCCGAGGCATCCACGTCGACGGCATCGACCTGGTCCTCAACGTCGACCCGGCCGGTGACCACAAGGACTACCTCCACCGTTCGGGCCGTACGGCCCGCGCCGGCCAGTCCGGCACGGTCGTCTCCCTGGCCCTGCCGCACCAGCGCAAGCAGATCTTCCGCCTGATGGAGGACGCGGGCGTCGACGCCTCGCGCCACATCGTCGGCGGTGCCGGCGCCTTCGACGAGGACGTCGCCAAGATCACCGGCGCCCGTTCCCTCACCGAGGTCCAGGCCGACTCGGTGGCCAACGCCGCCAAGCAGGCCGAGCGCGAGCTCAAGGACCTGACCCGCCAGCTCGAGCGCGCCCAGCGCCGCGCGACGGAGCTCCGCGAGGAGGCCGACCGCCTGGTGGCCCGCGCCGCCCGTGAGCGCGGCGAGGACCCGGAGGCCGCCGTGGCCGCCGCCGCCGAGGAGCTCAAGGCCGAGGCCGAGGCCGCCGCCAAGGCCGAGGAGGCCGCCGCCATCCCGGCGCAGGCCCCCGAGCGCCGCGACGAGCGGGGCAACTTCGAGCGCCGTGGCGGCAACTTCCGCCGCGACGACCGTGACGAGCGCGGTGGCGACCGCGGCGGTGACCGTGGCGGCTTCCGCCGCGACGACCGTCGTGAGGACCGTCCGTCGTTCCGTCGTGACGACCGTCGTGACGGCGACCGTGGCGGCTTCCGTCGTGACGACCGCCCGTCGGGTGGTTTCCGCCGCGAGGACCGTGAGGGCGGCTTCCGCCGCGACGACCGCCGCGACGGCGACCGTGGTGGCTTCCGTCGTGAGGAGCGTCCGTCGTTCCGTCGTGACGACCGTCGTGACGGCGAGCGCGGCGGCGAGCGCGGTGGCTTCCGTCGTGACGACCGCCCGTCGGGTGGTTTCCGCCGCGAGGACCGTGACGGTGGCTTCCGTCGTGACGACCGTCGTGACGGCGAGCGCGGCGGCGACCGTGGCGGCTTCCGCCGCGACGACCGCCCGTCCGGTGGCTTCCGCCGTGACGACCGTCCCTCCGGTGGCTACCGTTCCGCCGGCGGTGACCGTCCGTTCAACCGCGACCGTCGTGACGACCGCCCCTCCGGTGGTTTCCGCTCCGGTGGCGGCGACCGCCCCTACGGCCGTCGCGACGACCGTGGTGGCAGCTCCTTCGACCGCCGCGCCGACAAGCCGCGCTGGAAGCGCAACGGCTGATCCCCGCAGCTGATCTGAGGGCCCGTACGGCATCCACGCCGTGCGGGCCCTCGGCCGTTGGGGGCGGCTTCCGGACATCCGCGCGACGTTCGGGGCCATAACGACTCGGGCATCCACGGTCGGCCGGGCTATGCTGCGGTGTGCGGGCCGTTAGCTCAATTGGCAGAGCAGTGGACTTTTAATCCATTGGTTGTGGGTTCGAGTCCCACACGGCCTACCGCCCGATGAGGTCACCGCACCGTTTGTGACCTGCATCTTCTCGCCCCGGCTGGGTTTCTCCAGCCGGGGCGGAGGCGGGGAGGTCCCCGCCGCCGCCATGGATCAAAGCAGCAGCCGCGTGACGTGGGTCACGCAGGTTGATCGTGGGGCAGTCCGGCCGAGCGATCGTGGTCGCGCCGCCGTCTGACTCCTGATCGGACTCGTAGGGCGTCCAGCCGTCCTGTACGAGCTCCTTGGCCACCGTCGGACCGGCACCGACGCCGGCCGCGTGGGGGAGCTACGAGCCGTCAGCCGGCGGCGCGGTGTGCCTGTGGGGGATGGGCCGACCGGAATCCCCGCGGAACAACCCGTCCAGCCGTCAACGCTGCTCCCGAACAGCGGGTACTGGTGAACCATGACCGGCACCTTCACCACCCGCACTGTCGACGTGACAACCGGCTCCGCCGAGACCATGCACGACCTGACGAACGCGTGCACCGCGTTCCTCCGGGAGGTCGCTCACGGGCGGGATGGGCTGCTGAACGTCTTCACCCCGCACGCGACGTCCGGTCTGGCGGTCATCGAGACCGGCGCGGGTAGCGACAACGACCTGTTGGCGGCCCTCCGTGAGGTTCTTCCCGCGGACGACCGTTGGCGCGACCGTCACGGTGGTGCGGGCCCCGGTCGCGGTCACATGCTCCCGGCCCTGGTTCCGCCGCACGCCACGCTGCCTGTGATCGGTGGTGAGCTGGTGTTGGGGACCTCGCAGTCCGTCGTGCTGGCGACCACCGATCGGGGCGGCCCCGACCGCCAGGTCCGGCTGTCCTTCCTCGGCTGACCCGAGCCGTCGCCTCGACGTTCAGGTCCGCGGGGTGCTGCCCGTGTCGATGAGGATCTGTTCGGCCCGGGTGATGTTGCCGGCCTGTACGGATCTGGCCATCGCGGCACGTGCCGCGTCGGGCGTGGCGTCGGGCGGGACCACCAGCAGGGCGAAGTGGTCGTTCTCGCCCCGGGTGATGAGGACCGTGTCGTCGCCGACCGGGAAGGAATCGATGCGCACGACCCGGTCCTCGATGATCAGCCGGGTCGGGAGCTCTTCCCAGGCGCTCGCGTCCAGGCCGACGCGTGTGATGGGGCCGAGGTGCTCGGTCAGGGCGGTGATCAGGCCGGGAAGCTCGGCACCGATGTCGCGGGAGCGTGGCCACCACGCGCCGTCCAGGATTCCCCCGCGCTCCCCTGTCGTCTCCAGCCGCAGGAGGGCCGTCCCGGGTTTCACGGCGTGGTGGATCGCGTCCGGCAGAAGGCCGGGGAGGCGTGGGGTGTCGGAATCGGCCATGGCCTGCTCGCCTGTCTCCGAGGAATCGGCGTGTCCGTTCGTCGTCCGGGGTGCGTCGTGCGTCGCACTCACCGGGCGAGCCACCCGCCGCAATCCCACCGTACTCCGCAGGCCCATGGTGGGCTCGCCCACTCGACCGCGCACACCCGTGCTCCCGGAGATCGCCCGGTTGCGCATGGTCTGCGAACCGCCTGCCGGAGTAGGGTGGAGAAACCGGGAAAACTTCGTACACCGGCCTCCATGCGGGTGTCGTTCCCGGTGAGTCACAACGCCGGGCAGTCGACGACGGGCCCGGGGGCAGGTTCGCATCATGGCTGTCACCACCGACCGTAGGCCCACCGACGGGCACGCCCCTTCGCCGCCCGCCCGCCTGTCCCTGACGCCAGGGACGGCGCCGGGCCTGCTGGACGGTGCCTGGTGGCCCCGCTCTCGCGACCTCTCCCGCGAGCTCCCCGCACTGGCGGAGAGGCTGGACCACTCCTGGGGGCGGGTCACCCGCGTCACGGTGAATCCGGCCTTCTGGCCCGTGATCCCGCGCAAGGTTCCCGTCGGCGGACACACCGTGCACGTGGGGTGGTTCACCAATGAGCAGGACCCGCACAAGCTCCTGCTGTTCTCCTACTCCGCGGACCGCCTGGACCTGCTGATCATCCCGCCGGAGACCGAGCCGGCCGCGGCCGGCCGGCTGATGTCCGCCGCGACCACCCCCGGAAGCCTCCTCACCGCGAGCCGGCTGATGGAGGACGAACGAGAGGCCGAGGACGCGACGCAGTCACGGGACCGCGAAGAGGAGTGGGAGACAGAGGGTGGGACCGCGGGCGACTCCGCCTCTTCTCCGGCGAGGAAGTGACCATGGCGTCCGCACACACCACCCCCGTACCAGCGGAACCGGGGCCGCCGGCAGGGCGCGCCGACATCCGCATCACCGCCGCCTCCCCCGAGACCGCCCGTCGCGTCGCGGAAGTCCTCCGTCGCTGCTTCGATTCCACCGAGCAACGCAGTTATCCGGCCGGCCGCGAAGGCGGTACCCGGCTCCACCTCACCGTCGACACCACGCGTCCCGCCGAGCCCGCGCGATCCTGGCTGGCGACCAGCCGGAGCGTTGCGGCCGACGACCCGCAGGACGACGAAGCCTGACAGCCCGTGCATGCCCCTGCGCATGTCCCCGGACGGCGGGTGCCGCGACCTTCTCATCCCGGAGGGCGAAGCTCGCGAAAGGACCGTACCGTTGGCCCATGAGCGTCTTCATCAAACTGGTGGAAAATCGCCCACCGAAGGAATACGCGAACGATCGTACGGCGGACATCTCCTACGACGACACCGTCGAGGGCAACGCCGAGATCAGTTACCAATACGACGTACTTCCCGGCGGCATCCTGAGAATCCTGCGGGTCACAAGAGGAGAGGAAGCCGTCATCCACGCGGTCTATGCCCCGGGCCTGTGGTTCCGCGTCGAGGGCCTCTGCCGCGGCACTACGGAATAGCGGCCCCTCGGGCCCTCGGGACTTTCAGGCCCCTCGGGCCCTCGGGACTTTCAATCCATTGGTTGTGGGTTCGAGTCCCACACGGCCTACCGCGGAGGCCCAGGCCGGACTGTTCTGACCTGGGCCTCAAGGCTTTTCCTCGGGTGGTTTCCCGCCGCCACACCGTCGGGGTTGCGGACGGGGCCGTGGGGCGGGCGCTAGCGTGTCGATCGGGAACGGGGCCGCCGGTCCGGCTCCAGGGTCCTCTGGCCAGCCCTTGGCGATGTCCCGTTCCCGCCCTTTCCTCCCCGTCGCCCCCTAGGCCGTGATCTTGGTGACCTGGCCGGCGCCGACGGTGCGACCGCCCTCGCGGATGGTGAAGCGCAGACCCTCCTCCATGGCGATGGGCTGGATCAGTTTGACGGACATCTCGGCGTTGTCGCCGGGCATGACCATCTCCGTGCCCTCCTTGAGGGTCACGACACCGGTCACGTCGGTCGTACGGAAGTAGAACTGCGGACGGTAGTTGTTGAAGAAGGGCGTGTGCCGGCCGCCCTCGTCCTTCGACAGGATGTAGGCCGTGGCCTCGAAGTCGGTGTGCGGGGTGACCGAACCCGGCTTGATGATGCACTGGCCGCGCTCGACGTCCTCGCGCTTGATGCCGCGGAGCAGCAGACCGACGTTCTCGCCCGCCTGGCCCTCGTCGAGCAGCTTGCGGAACATCTCGATGCCCGTGACCGTCGTGGTCGTCTTCTCCGGGTGGATGCCGATGATGTCGACGGTCTCGTTGACCTTGAGAATGCCGCGTTCGATGCGGCCGGTGACGACGGTGCCGCGACCGGTGATCGTGAAGACGTCCTCGATCGGCATCAGGAACGGCTTGTCGACGTCTCGCTGGGGCTGCGGGATGTTCTCGTCGACGGCGTCCATCAGGTCCTCGACGGACTTGACCCAGGTGGGGTCGCCTTCGAGGGCCTTCAGTGCGGAGATCTTGACGACCGGGGCGTCGTCGCCCGGGAACTCGTACTCGTTGAGGAGCTCG
>NZ_JBTOLC010000066.1:0-25327 GCF_054551825.1 Streptomyces sp. L500 | reverse complement strand
CCGCTTTCCCCTGCTTTCGCTGTTCTTCGCTTGGTTGGATCGCTTCGGCGTGGTTCGCGTCACGAAGACGCGACATGTCCCGTGGAGGACGAGACGTTCGATCGTCCCACCTACCGGTGAGTAGGGGGTAACCCGGCCCTCATTCCGGAAGAAAGCTTCCGGAATCTTGGGAAACTCGGGACGACAAAAACCGGCGGGCGCCCTTCCGTAGAGGAAGAACGCCCGCCGGTACGCGTTGAGCGACACCGACCCGCCATGCTCGCCTCGCGGCAAGTGGTCGCTCGTAGCGACGAAGGTTGGGCCCGGGGGCTTGGATCGAGCCGGTGTCGTATCCAGGCTAACAAACAGTCCGCGGAACTGATTCCGTACGGAGCGTTCCGTCCGCGGATCGGGCCGTACGGGCGGCCGGAACAGGCCGTTCGGCCGCACCGGTCCGGCCATCCGGCCCACGCCGGCGGGCCCGTGCCGGGCCCTCTCGGCCCGTTCGGTCCCGGCCCGTTGACCGACCCGTTCGGTGCCGGCCCGTTCAGTCCCGGCCCGTTCAGTCGCGCAGCAGGTCGGGCACCCCGAGCTCGTCCGGGTCGTCCCGCTCGCCCGAGATCACCGTCAGCCGCTGCGTGGCTCGCGTGAGCGCCACGTAGAGCACCCGCAGACCGGCCGGGGACTCGTCGGCGATCCCGGCCGGGGTGACCACGATCGTCGCGTCGTACTCCAGGCCCTTGGCCTCCAGGCTGCCCAGCACCACCACGCGGTCGCCCAGCCCGGCCACCCACTCCCGGGCCTCGACGCGGCGGCCCATGGGAACGACCACGCCGACCGTGCCGTCCACGTCCGCCAGCAGGTGCTCCGCCTCCGCGCGCACGGACGCGGCGAGGTCCGCGCCGCCGACCACGAAGCGCGGCTCGATACCGGTGGAGCGCACGGCCGAGGGGGACTCCATCCCCGGCATGGCCAGCGCCAGCACCTTCGCCGCCAGCTCGGCGATCTCCGCCGGGTTGCGGTAGTTGACCGTGAGCCGGAAGCGGCGGCGCGGGCGGGTGCCCAGCGCCTCGTCCCGGGCGGCGCCGGCCTCGTCGGGGTCGGACCAGGAGGACTGCGCCGGGTCGCCGACGATCGTCCAGGTGGCGTGGCGGCCGCGACGGCCCACCATCCGCCACTGCATGGGCGTGAGGTCCTGCGCCTCGTCGACGATGACGTGCGCGTAGTCGCGGCGCTCCCGCTCCAGCCGCTCGGCGCGCTCGCGACGGGACTCGGTGCGCTGCGGCATCAGCTCCTCCAGCCCGGTGAGCGCGTCGAGCGGGTCGGCCTCGCGGGGCTTCTTGGGGCGGGCCGGGACGCCGAGCAGCGTCTCCAGCTCGTCCAGCAGCGCCACGTCGTGCACCGACAGCGGGCCCCGGCCGGCCGCGTCGAGCCGGCGCAGCGAGCGGGCCAGCCTGCGGATCTCGCGGGGGTTGAGGTCCCGGCGGGCCCAGCGGTTCAGCCGCTTCTCGTCGGCGAGGCAGCCCAGCACCCGGCGCGGGGTGAGCTCGGGCCACCAGGCGTCGAGGAACTCGATGAAGTAGTCCTCGGTGGTGATGTCCTCGTCGAAGGCCGACCGGGCCTCGGCGGCGAGCTCGGGGTCGGTGTAGCGGCGGGGGCCGCCGGACTTCGACCACAGGGCGTCCAGGATCAGCCGTCGGGCGCGGGGGCGCAGCAGGTTGATCGGGGCGGTGCCGCCGAGGGCCGTGTTCCGGATGCGCCGCAGCTCGTCGGCCCCCAGCTCGATCCGGGCGCCGAAGGCGACGACGCGCAGCCGCTCGGGCACGTCCGCGCCGGAGGAGGGGACGTCCAGGGCGCCCCGGACCGCCTTGCGCAGCACCTTGACCATGCGGGAGGAGCCCTTGACGCGGGCGACGTCCGGCTCGTCGTAGACCTCGGCCTCGGCGCCGTCGACGAGGTTGCCGACCGCGCGGATGGCGACCTGGCCCTCCTCGCCGAGCGAGGGCAGGACGCCCTCGGTGTAGGCGACGAGCAGCGGGGTCGGCGAGACGACGAGGATGCCGCCCGCGTAGCGCCGGCGGTCCTGGTAGAGGAGGTAGGCGGCGCGGTGGAGGGC
This sequence comes from Streptomyces sp. L500, assembly GCF_054551825.1. Classification (NCBI taxonomy): domain Bacteria; kingdom Bacillati; phylum Actinomycetota; class Actinomycetes; order Kitasatosporales; family Streptomycetaceae; genus Streptomyces; species Streptomyces sp. L500. The sequence goes on along the minus strand of NZ_JBTOLC010000066.1, from coordinate 23,232 downwards.
GACGGCGGTCTTGCCGGTGCCGGGGCCGCCCTCGACCTCGGTGACCGAGGCGGCGGGGGCGCGGATGACCAGGTCCTGTTCGGCCTGGATGGAGGAGACGATGTCGCGCATCGTGTGGCTGCGGGCCTGGCCGAGCGCGGCCATCAGGGCGCCGTCGCCGACCACCGGCAGGGCGTCCCCGTCGAGGGTGGCGCGCAGCTCGGGGCGGAGCAGGTCGTCCTCGACGCCGAGGACGCGGCGGCCCTTGGAGCGGATGACCCGGCGGCGGACGACCCGGCCGGGGGCGACCGGGGTGGACCGGTAGAAGGGGGCGGCGGCGGGCGCCCGCCAGTCGATGACGAGCGGGGAGTAGTCGGCGTCGAGCACGCCGATGCGGCCGATGTGGAGCGTCTCGGCGATCTCGGCCTCGTCACCGCGCACGGCGTCGTCGGCGGGCTCGACGGAGGTGTAGGCGCCGTCGGGGCCCTTCTTGCCGTCCTTGCCGAGGAGGAGGTCGATCCGGCCGAAGAGGAAGTCCTCGAACTCGTTGTTCAGCCGGTTGAGGTGCACACCGGCGCGGAACACCTGGGCGTCGCGCTCGGCGAGCGCTCCGGGGGTGCCGACCTGGCCGCGTTTGGCCGCGTCGTCCATGAGGAACTCCGCCTCGTGGATCTTCTCCTCGAGGCGTCGGTACACCCGGTCGAGATGGTGCTGTTCGGCACCGATCTCACGGTCCCGGATCCCTTCGGACTCCGTCGCCGATCCTGTCGCCACGTGCGCGTGTGTGGCGTTCTGCGCGGCCACCCAGGCCCCCTTCTGCTGTGCGTAGGGCAGCCGTCAACCGTACGCGAACAGGGGTAGTGAGCGCACCTGTCAGGACATGAGGGGTTTGCCACGAGTGTCGGCTGTTGACGGATCACATATTGACGGTCACGAGGTGCTTTCCGTCGAGGGTGCGGACCTCGAAGCGGACGATGTCCTTCTCGTTGAACGCGACTCCGCCGTGGGTGTAGAGGGGCTCCGTGGCGGTCCCCTGGTACCCGGAGGGACTCCCGCTCTTGTCGTCGCCCTTGTCGATGCCGTAGCCGGCTTCCGGGACGGCCCAGGTGGTGGCGACCTGCTCCTGGCCGTTCTTGGCGACGGCGACGAGATCGCAGGTCAGGGGCCCTTTGACATTGCCGAGCTTGAGCGCGACATGGGTGCCCCAGGCCTTGTCCTGGAGGGACACGGTGGCGTTCGCCCTGGTGACGGGGTCGGTGACGCCGCCGTACTTCTCGCCCTCGTCGTACATCTCCTTGGCGGCGCTCACCCCGGTGTGGCCGGGTCCGGTGTCCTGCCCGGTGAGGGCGGCGCCGGCGAACGGCCCGGCGACGATCAGGGCGACGGCGGCGGCTACCAGCCACAGCCTGCGGGTGCGCCGTGCCCTGCGGGTGACGGTGACGTCGTCGAGCAGCCGGTCCAGCAGGTGGGGGCGGGGCTCGGGCGCGAGGGCCACCGGGTCGGGCGTCGCCTCCTTGAGCTCGGCGAGGAGCGGGGTGGTGAGGCCCATGAGCGCCTCCAGTTCGGCGGCGCACCGGGGACAGTCGGCGAGGTGCTCCTCGAAACGGGCGGTGTCCGCCTCGTCCAGCACGCCGAGCGCGTAGGCACCGACGGCGGTGTGCTCGTCGTCGCGGTGCGGGTGCTCATGGTGCGGTGCCGGCCGGTTCATGCCGTCACTCCTCGTTCCTCGAGCGAGAGCCTCATGGAGCGCAGCGCGTAGAACACCCGGGACCGTACGGTCCCGGCGGGTACACCCAGCACTTCCGCCGCCTCGCTCACGGTACGTCCTTTGAAATAGGTCTCGATCAGGGCCTCTCTATGGGCTTCGGAAAGGTCGCCCAGCGCGTCGGAGATCGTCATCAGGCGCAGTGCCCGGTCGATCTCGTCGGCGGCGGGCAGCAGCTCCAGTGGCCCCGGGTCGACCTCGGGGGGCCGGGCCTGCCGGCTGCGGTGGTTGTCGATGACGATGCGCCGGGCGACGGTGATCAGCCAGGGCCGTACGGAGCCGGTGGCGCCGCGCAGCCGGTCGGCGTTGCGCCAGGCGCGCAGCAGCGTCTCCTGGACGACGTCCTCCGCCCGCTGGCGGTCGCCCGCCACGAGCCGGAGGACGAAGGCCAGCAGGGGACCCGCGTGCTCCTGGTAGAGCGACCGCATCAGGTCCTCGTCCGGACTGGTCCTGTCAGCCACGACGGCATCCTTGCGCAAGCCTTCCCCCTTGGTCGAGAGCACGGGGCCGGGGTGTCGCCGCCGGGCCGTGGCCGTGCCATGGCCCTTCGACCAGGAGTACGGAGGACGGCGGCTCTCCGTTCAGCGCACGTCTCGCCGCCGTCTCGCCGTCAGGCCTTGTCGCCCACCGGGAGGGGTTCGCCGGCGCGGCGGCGGTGCCGGGCCACGCGCTCGCGGTTTCCGCAGACCTCGCTGGAGCACCAGCGTCGGCGGCGGCCGCGGGAGGTGTCGAGATAGATCAGGGGGCAGTTCTCGCCCTCGCAGCGGCGCAGCTGCCCCCGGGCGACGGGGTCGGTGAGCAGATCGACGGCGTCGCGGGCGACCTGCCCGAGGAGCGCGCCGCAGTCCGGGGCGCCGGCGAGCCGCCGGACGAGCCGCCCGTCGGCGCCCCGGGCGGCCACGGGGGCGGGCGGGGCGGTGGCGGCGAGGGCGTTCATCCGCTCCAGGTCGGGCCCGGCGACTTGGCCGTCCCCGTCGAGCTCGGCGTGCACGACGCGCGCGAGCAGCTCCCGGGCGGCCTGGAAGCGCGCGAGCCACCCGCCGTCCACGGCGTCGAGCGGCGTGCCCGGCGGGACGACCCCGGCCCCGGCCAGCCACGCCCGCAAGCGCCGGGGTCCGTCGAGCCGGTCCGGTGGCTCGGCGGTGGCCAGCAGGTCCAGGCAGAGCCGCCCGCAGTCGAACCTCAGACCATTCGTGGCCGCCGCGGCCGGTGCCATGCGTCGTCACCTTTTCCGTATGGGTGTTCCCCGGGATCCCCCGCCGTTACAGGGTGCCCCGTGGGGCGGACGGCGGGAAGGGGCGGATCACGGGTTTCCGCCAGGTCCCCCGGGTGTCCGGACGCCGCCTGAGCACCCGTCAGGGGTCGGCCGATCAGACGAGCAGCCCCACGCCTGGTGACGGAGCATCGGGAATACAGATGTACGAACTCTTCCCTTGCCCCGGAGCGGCCGGCCGACGCTCGTCCAGCACCGCTTTGCCGAAGACCCTGGCGCCTCGGGAGCGCTTGATCGTCCATGCCGCGCGTCGACGCGCCCAGGCGCCGGGACCGTGCGCCCGTGAATCCAACAAGGGCTGTGACCTGGGATATCCCCAAATCGGGCGCACAGGATAGGCGGGAGGGCCGCAACAGAGCGAAGATCGACCTTGTGGGAAGGACCGAGGCAATCAGCCGACCAGACATGTTGCCGCACCCACTCAGCCAGTTGGCGGTATGCGGAAATTCGCAGGTCAACGCATCCTGTGGCGTCAACTCCCAAGGCGACCAGGCCCCGACAAACACCCACCAGAATGCTAGCTTGCAGATTAGGGCGTCCCACGGTGCCCTGATGTGCGGGAAGGACCAGTGATCGTGGCTACTCTGGGTGCCGTCGTACAGCGGCAACAGCTACGCGCGGAGCTCAAGAAGGCTCGCAACAAATCAAGGCTCACTCAGCTCCAGGTGGCCGAGCGGATGGACTGGAGTCCCTCGAAGCTCATCCGTATCGAGGCCGGTCAGGTGGGAATCTCCACCAACGATCTCCGGGCACTTCTGCGCGAGTACGGGATCACCGACCCCGAGCAGACGGAATTCTTCCTGTCGCTGGCACGCGCCAGCCGGAAGATGCCCTACCGGGAGTACCGGGGGCTGCTCGCGAAGCCGTACATGGATCTGCTCTCGTACGAGGTCTCCGCGTCCATCGTGCGCACATTCGAGCCGCTGCTGATCCCGGGCCTCCTGCAGACCGAGGAGTACTCCCGGGCGGTGAGCCTCACTTTCGCTCCTGATATCGCGGGCGACCGGCTCGACCGTCTGATCGAGATCAGGCAGCAGCGTCAGGAAATCCTGGAGAACGACGAGCGGCCGGAGTTCTTCTTCATCATCGACGAAGCGGCGATCCACCGGTGGGTCGGCGGCCCCAGGGTGATGCGGGGACAACTGGAGCGGCTCAAGGAGATGGCCACCAGGCCCGGAATTTCCATCCAGGTCGTCCCGTTCGGGATCGGCGCGCACGCCGGCCTGCAGGGCCCATTCGTTCTGCTCGAGTTCGACGGGGAGATCGACCACATCCTCTATCTGGAGAAATACACGGGGGAATCCGTCTTCAGTGACGACCCCGAAGCGACCGCGGTGCATCTGGAGCGCTTCTGGGAGCTGGAGCGGCTGGCACCACGAGAGGATCTCCCCCGTTTGGTGGACCACGCGATCGAAGGGTTGAGCGAACGCGTGGACTCCACACCGCAGGAGGAGGTCGGCTTGATGGCGTAGCGGAAATTGTCCCCCCACGTCGTCGGCAACTGCGGGACAGCGGGGTGTCCGGTCGGAAGTCGGTTGATATCGGAGTGAGTCGTGAAGTGCACAGTCGGCCCTGCTGCGACCGCGCCACGGGCACGGGGGCAAGCGAACGAGTTGCAGAAAAATGGCCAGTGGTAACACCAGGCAGCACGTCAAGGACGCTTGGGACGCCGTCAACATCGTCCTGCGGGAGGTCGTACCGGACCCCCGCAGGACGTTCCATCTGATTCTGCTGGTCACGATCCCACCGCTGGTGGTCGTCTCGGCGCCGCTGACGGTGATGCTCCTGCTGATCCCCCACCCGTCGCAGGTGCTGACAGCGGTGCTCTCCTGCACCCTGGGCACCTCCGCCGTGGCAGCGGCGGCCGTCAGGCGTCGAGCGCGGCCCTCCAGGCGGGGGCCCTCCGTCAACGCCGCGAGTCCACCTGTCGCCCTGCCGGGGCAGCGGGGGGACGAGACCCGGGATGGAGAGGAGGCCACAACCGAAACACCAGGCTGAGCACGGTCGGTGCGACCGCACCCGCCGCGAGGACGACCAGCCCCGAGGCCACGACCTGCACCAGGACCGATCGCCCAACGACCGAAGCCGTCAGCACTCCCACACCGGCCGCCGCGATACCGGCGGCAAGGATGTAGACCGCCCACAGGAGTCGCCTCACGTTCCGGGGCGGACCGGTGCCATCTGCGTTCATCATGACGTCCTCCGGAAGAGGAAGCAGTTGGGCCCAGGTTAGGGGATGGGGCGCGTGACCGTAACCGTAGCTGTATATATGCGCGTAAATACTGTGTTCCAGCGATATCCCGCAGGCCGCTGAGACGCCCCTTCCCTGATCAACGTTTGGTTGCCATTCTGGAAGGGGCACCCAGCCGGAAGGGGACTCGCATGGGAGACCGAATTCCTCGTCTGCACTGGCACAGAAGCAGTTTCAGCGGCAGCGCCAGCAACAACTGCGTCGAAGTCGCCTGCCACCTGCGGAAGATATGGGTGCGCGACTCGAATTCGCCGGACGGATTCATCCTCCGATTCAGTCGTCCCGCCTGGACGGAATTCCTGGCGGAGTTGTCCCCGTCGCCGTGACCGGACACGGCCCCGGCGGCTAGAAGAACCCCTTGGCCTCCGCCATGGCCCCCGCGTCCTCCCGCACGGCTCCCGGCCTGGTCCCGGAACCCAGCAGTCCCCCGCCCCACCGCATGCCCATGTACGCGGCGGACGCGCGCAGCGTGCCGAGGAGGGGTTCGGCGATCGTGCGGTCCTCGCTGCTGGAGGCGGCGACGGCCCAGAGGGTGGAGCCCCGCATCCGGTCGCGGAAGCGCAGCTCGGGGAGGCTCAGCCAGTTGACCCAGTAGTCGAGGTAGAGCTTGGTGCTTGCGGAGACGCTGTACCAGTAGACCGGTGAGGCGATCACCAGGTCGGTCGCGTCGAGCGTGGCGTCGAGCAGGAGTTTCTCGTTGCCGGACGGCGGGGCGAACGTGCGACCCTCGCTGTGGCGAAGGTCCTCGAACGGGGGGAGCGGATAGTCGCTCAGCCGCAGCCAGGTCTGCCGTATGTCGGAGGGGAGTTGGGCGGCCGCCTCCCGTGCCAGTGCCTCCGTGTTGCCGCCCTCGCGGCCGCTGCCCAGCAGAAAGAGAAAGGAGCGCTTAACGTTCTGATCAACATCCGTCATGATCAGACACAACAGCGCTCAACTCACTCTCATTCCAGCCGCGTCGGCATCAGGCAGCCAAGAGCCCGAGGGCCGCGCCAGCCACCCGCGCGCACCCGCGAGTTCCCCCGCCGCGTCCCGCAGCGCGTCCAGTCCGGGATGACGAAGTCCCCGCCGCCACACCATCGCCACGGGCGACAGCGGCACCGGATCGGCCAGGGGCCTCAGCACCATCCCCGGTACCTCGATGAACTCCTCGCTCGCCAGCACCGCCCACCCCCGTTTCCGGATGACACGGACGAACTCCTCTTCCCCCTCGATCCCGGGGAACGGCTCGGCGACAGCGATGCCCCGGCCGACGAAGAGCCGCTCGGCGAGGTCCGTCCACTCGGCCGTGTCCGGGTTGCCCGCGCCCGCGTAGAGCGTCTCGCCCCGCAGCGCGTCCAGCGGTACCCGGTCACACCCCGCCAAAGAATGATCATCAGACAGCAGTACAGCCATCCGCTCCAGCCGCACGGGCAGATACTCCAACCCCGCCCGGACATCCGCCGAAAGACCGGCAATACGACCGAAGGAAACATCGAGCCGCCCGGCGAGGATCCGCTCGGCCGCGCCCGTGAGGCCGGAGTGATAGCGGGCCACCAGTTCCAGCCGGGGTGCCGTCCGCCGGGCCTCCGCCAGTACCCGCCGGCCGGTGCTCACCGGGCCGCCGACGTCCACGAGCAGGGGGCGGCTCTCCCCCGCGCACGCCGCCGCGAACTCCTCGTACGCGGCGAGGACCCGGCGCGCGTAAGGCAGCAGTCGCTCCCCCTCCGCGGTGAGCGCGACCGCGCGCGTGGTCCGGGAGAACAACTCGGCGCCCACCTCGCGCTCCAGGCGCCGGATGTCACGACTGAGCGCCTGCTGGGCGAGGTACAACCGCGCGGCGGCGCGCGTGAAGTGGAGCTCCTCGGCCACGGTCACGAAGGCGCGCAGCAGTCGCGGCTCCACGTCGAACGAGGCGTAGGACACGGACACGCACGGCAGTTAACAACACAGGCGCGTGAATGGCCACCCATCAGGTGTTGGACCCCACACCCCACCGACGACGACCGTAGAGGCATGCTCCTCTTCCTCACCACTCCCCCGCGCTGGACCGAGCCGCCCGAGCCCACGCGCCCCACCCTCCGCACCCGAATCCGCCACATCCGGGGGCGGGCCTGGCCGAAACGGCGAGGAGGGGGCGGGGCGGGACGGACCCCGGTGGGGACGTAAAGCGTTCTTCGCCGCTGGTGCGAGGTGCGGGGCGAGCGGTGACGGGTTACCAGGAACCGCGAAGAGCGCAGCCCCCGCCGGGGTCCGGCCCGCCCCGCCCCCGGCCCCTCCGCCGCACTACCAGCACCACCGCCCCCACCCCGACGCCCAGCGCCGCGAGCCCCGCGCCCGTCCCCGCGGCGATCACCAGGGGGTCGGGGCCGTCGTCGCCGACCGCCTTCGCGGCGAGGGCCCCGACCGTCGCGCCGGTGACCTGGAGGTGCCCCGTCCGCTTCACCCGGCCGTGGTGGCTGATCACGGTCACGGGGTAGCGGCCGGCCTCCAGCCCCCTCCGGACCCGGGCGGGCCCGTAGTAGCGGGGATCGTCGCCGTCGCTCGCCTTGCTGTCGTCGCGTCGCAGCGGAACCGGGCGTTCGAAGGCGGGCGAGGTCGCGGTGAGCCGGTCGTCCTCGCCGGGGTCGGGGGCGGCGTCGCGCCACAGGACGTTGACCGTGCCGCCCGGCGGAACCCGGTGGCCGTACGCGCGGGCGGCCTCCGGGCGGCCGTCGAAGGGGAAGAAGGCCGGGCCGCGCGCCCTGCCCACGTAGTCGCTGTCGCCGGCGCGGGCGGCCCGCACGACGAGCGGTTTCTCGTCGACGCGCCGGCCACCGGGCGCCGTCAGCGTCACCTTGTACGTGCCGTCCTTGGCGTCCGGCGGCACGGAGACGAGGGCGGTGAACATCCGGGGGTTGTTCCAATGAGTGCCACGCGGATCGTGCACCAGCGGAACCGGCGCGGGAAGCAGGGGTGAGGCGACGGCGAAGGAGTCACCCGTCTCCCCCGGGTAGAGATCGTCGTACGAGACGCCCAGTTGCTCCCCGGGCCGCAGCACGTCGTCCTTGGCGCCCACCCGGAACTCCGGCCGGCGCGGAGCCCTGATCTCCACCTGTTCCTCGGCGACGACCCGCCCGCCGGCGTGGACGCGCAGCGGATACGTCCCGGGCCGGGCCCGCGCCGAGATCGCGGGCCGCGCGTGCAGCCCCTCGTCGGCGTCCGGGCCGGTGGCGGCGGGGTCACCGGCGTTGTCATAGGGCGCGAGCCGCACCTGCCGGTCGAAGACGGGCGAGGTGACGCTGGCACCGGAGCCGGCCCGCAGCCCCCGGACGTCTATGTCGATGAGCTCACCGGGCCGGTTGTCGAAGGCCCCGTTGAGCAGCACCTGCACCCCGCCGGGATCCCCACGGGTGCCACGGGCCCCGTCGTGCGCGACGGCCGCCCCCGACCCGCCCAGCCACAGCGTGCCCGTGCCCACCACGGCGACAGCAGTTCGTGTCCAGTTCACCGGCCACCCCCTATGTCACTCAGGAAGAGGGCCCGTCCGGCCCGGCGGTTGCACGGCGGCTACCCTTCCGCGCGTGAGCGACGAAGCGAGCAGCACCACTACGAACCGTAGCTACGAACTCCGCCCGGGGGTACCGGCGATAGAGACCTACCGTGCCCTGCGCGCCGCGACGGGCCTCGGCGCGAAATCGGTCGAGGGATCGGCCGTCGGACTCCCGAACACCTGGTTCGGAGTGCTCGTCCGGCAGGACGGGGACCCCGAGCCGGTGGGCATGGGCCGGATCGTCGGGGACGGCGGCTGTCATCTCCAGATAGTCGACATCTGCGTCCTGCCCGAGCACCAGGGTCAGGGCCTGGGCAAGCGGATCATGGAGGCCCTGACGGCGGAGCTGGAGCGCCGGGCGCCGGAGGGCGCCTATGTCTCCCTGATCGCGGACGGGGACGCCCGCCACCTCTACGCGAAGTTCGGCTGGACCGAGGTGGCCCCGGTGTCGGTGGGCATGGCGCGACTGTTCTGAGGACCCATCGCGGGACCCATCGCGCATACCCATCGTGCGTACCTCATCGCACGCACCCCATCGCGCGTACCTCATCGTGCGCAGCGCATCAGCGCCGACGCGGGCGCACGAATGTTATCCGGGGCGCGTGAATAAGAAATGCGCCCCCGGGTTACCTCGATTTCCCTCCCGTACCGATACCTCACACCGACCTCAGCGGAGAGGTGAACGCAGAGCTCGGGGATAATGGCTCCTCGCGGAACTCCGGGCCTCGCAAAGAAGGTACGATGCCGAACACCCCGATTAAATCGAAATTGTATAACTGGCTCTTCTTTGCGTGCACCGTCCTGCCTCCCGCGCTTGTTCTGATCGCCAACTGGATAGCCAGGGAAACCCACGGTCTGGCGCAGTCCTCCTGGTACGCCCTCGCCGCCGCCCTGGCGACAGTGCCTCCCGGGTGGGCATTCCTGCGGCACCGGAAGGACCGCGCCGGGCAGGAGCAGGAGCGCATCGCCGAGAGGGAGCGCCAGCAGGCGCTGCTGGCGCCGGTGATCACCTATATGGGTGATTGCATCGTCGAGCCGCACGAGGCGCCGACCAAGGTGGCACAGATCCACGAGCGCCTGACCCCGCTGCTGGCGGACAACCTGACCGGGGACGTACGGGTCGCGTACTACCTTTACGACAGAAAAAACGAGCGCCTCAAAAGAGTCGCCGTCTCGGGCGGCCAGAACGGCCTGCCGAATGAATTCGGGAAGGATTCCAAGGAATTCGGCGAATTGATGGACGCCATGAAGGAGAAGGGCCGGAAGAGCCCCATCTACACCGAGGACATCCTGGATCGCGATGCGAATCTCACGGTGACGCTCGGCGGCGGATACCGGTCGTCCATCGTTTCGGGAGCATTCGCGGGCGCGGAACTGAAGGGCATCCTGTTCATCGAGGCCCCGAACCCCGGGGAGCTCTCCCGGGACAAGGTGTCCGAATACTACGTCTGGGTCTACGCGGCCCTGTACGGCACATCGAGCGCCCTCCTCCCCCACTTTCCCGTTCTACCGGAGCAACCGAGCGGTGAACGATCAGGTGACGGCAGCCCGAGCAAGGGGTAGGAAAAGTGAATAGGCAAGCACGACCGCCCGGGGCTCACTACAGTCGATGCGCAGCTACGGACAGTTGGGGGAACGGTCATGGGTGAGCAGGAATCGGCGATCATCGAATCGGGACGGAAGTGGATGGCCGGCGAGGTGTCCACCGACGTCTATGTCTCCGGGGTGCTCCAGTCGTCGGCGAGGGTGCTGCGGCCCACGCATCACGGTCAGGAGCTGCTGCGTCGCGTCAAGGCCGGGATCGCCACCGTCCTGCATTCCCTGCGCCCGCACAGGCCCTGACCGCCCCGCCCCGGCCATGAAAAGACGTACGGCCCGCGAGGTGGACTCGCGGGCCGTACGTCTACATGGGATGAGTGGAGATGGCGGGAATCGAACCCGCGTCCAACGGTGCGGAATCAGGGCTTCTCCGTGTGCAGTTCGCTGCGATTTTCTCGGCCCCGGAGATCACGCGAACAAGTCTCCGACGGGCTCAGCCACTGTTTGATTTCCCACCGGGCCCCGTGGCCGGGCTCAGTGGTTTAGTTCCCTCAATGATGCCAGGATCCGGGTCGGGAACAGCCCCGGGCTGACACTTCGCAAGTCGCTACTTAGGCAGCGAGGGCGAAGGAATCGCGCTTGGTGTTGGCGATTATTGGTTGCGACATATGGTTTACGAGATCATTGCCGCTTCCTCGACACGCTTCCCCTGCTTCGACATCCGCTGTCGAAACCGATCATCCCCATGTTGTTTTTTCAAGGTGCGCACCCGGTACCACCCGGTGTGCTGCGTTGCCCATCGTACTGGAACGACGCCGGGCGGGGCCAGCGTATTCCCGCCGGGGCGGGCCCCCGGGCCGGCGCCGGCCTCCGGCTAGCCCCGGGCCGCGGCCGCCGACGCCCGCTGCCGGCGCCGCGCCGCCGCGATCGCGCGGTTCGACTCGCGCAGATCCTGCTTCTCGCGGAGCGTCTGGCGCTTGTCGTACTCCTTCTTGCCCTTCGCCAGGGCGATCTCGACCTTCGCCCGGCCGTCCTTGAAGTACAGGGACAGCGGGATGATCGTGTGGCCCGTCTCGTCCGCCTTGGAGGCCAGCTTGTCGATCTCCGCGCGGTGCATCAGCAGCTTCCGCTTGCGCCGCGCGCTGTGGTTGGTCCACGTCCCCTGGGCGTACTCGGGGATGTGCGCGTTGTGCAGCCACGCCTCGCCGCCGTCGATCTGGACGAAGCCGTCGACCAGCGAGGAGCGACCCTGGCGCAGCGACTTGACCTCGGTGCCGGTGAGCACCAGGCCGCACTCGTAGGTGGTCAGGAGGTGGTAGTCGTGGCGCGCCTTCTTGTTCTGCGCGACGATCTTGCGACCCGACTCTTTCTTGTCTTTAGCCATAGCACCGTCATTCTCGCACTACGCCCCGCCCCCGAGGCCACTCAATACTCTGCGCCCCCGCGCCTCGGCGTCGCCTTCGCCGCCGTCCCCGGCGGGGCCCTGGACGGCCAGGTCGGGGGTGATCCCGGCGCCGTCGACGGCCCGGCCCGCCGGGGTGCGGTAGTGGCCGACGGTGAGCTCGGCGACGGAGCCGTCCGCGAGCCGGCTGGGCATCTGGACCGAGCCCTTGCCGAAGGTCCGGGAGCCGACGACGACCGTGCGCCCCCGGTCCTGCAGCGCCCCGGTCAGCAGCTCGGCGGCGCTCATGGTGCCGCCGTCGACGAGGACGACGAGGGGGCGGCGGGTGTCCCCGCCCGGCTCGGCCCGCAGGTCGTGCCGGCTGCCGCGCACGTCGTACGTGGCGACGAGCCCGCCGTCGAGGAACGCGGAGGCGGCCGTGACGGCCTCGGCGACCAGCCCGCCGGAGTTGCCGCGCAGGTCCAGCAGGATCCCCTCGCCGGGCGCGGCCTCCCGCACCGCCGCCCGGACCCGCTCCCCGGTGCCCCGGGTGAAGGAACTGACCTTGATCAGCGTGGCCGGGAGGGTGCCCGTCGCGCCCCCGCTCAGCTCCTCGACCTCGACGCTCTCGGTGACCAGCCGCTCGCGGCGCAGCGTCCGCTCCCAGCGCTCCGCGCCGCGCTGGAGGCCCAGCCGGACGGTCGTGCCGGGCGCGGAGACGGGCCACGAGCCGAGGGAGCGGCCGTCGCCGCGCAGCAGGGAGACGACCTCCGTCACGGGGCGGCCGGTGACGTCGGCGCCGTCGACGGTCAGGAGCCGGTCGCCGGGGGCGATGCCGGCCCGCTCGGCGGGGCCGCCGGGGCGGACCCCGTCGACCTCCATCCGGCCGTCCTCGGCGCGCCGGGTGGTGAGCCCCACGCCGACGTAGGCGCCGTCGAGGGCGAGCGCGAAGCCTTCGTACTCCCGGGGGGTGTAGACGGCGCTCCAGGCGTCGCCGCTGCGGCTCAGCAGCTCGGCGGCGGCCTCGGAGCCGGACTTGCCGTCCTGGACGGCCCGCTCGGCGGCGGCCTCCACGGCACGACGGTCGACGGTGTGCCGGTCCGCGGTGTGCCGGTCGGCGGCGCGGGGGGCCACGGCGCTCCGGCCGGCGGGGTGGGAGAGCACCTGCCGCTCGCCGTGCTCCCCCGCCGGGGGCCGGGCCGGCCGCCCGTCGGCGGCGCCCCACGCGGCGGTCGCGGCGCCCGCCGCCAGCGCCCCCATGAAGACCAACGTCAGCGCGGCCCCGCGCCGGGCGCGGCGCGGCGGTACGAACAACGTCGGGCCGGGCATGCGCGTGAGTCTAGGACACCGAAGGGCGCCGTACGGGGAGTTGACCGTACGACGCCCTTGACTGTTCCACGCCTCTCTACAGCTTCTGCACCATCCCGCCCCTTCGGGCCGTCCGGGCCCGTCCCGGGAGCGCTACACCTTCAGGTACTTGCGCAGGGCGACGAACGCGGCCAGCGCGGGCATCAGCAGCCCGATGGCGATCACCAGGGGCATCTTGGCGAACACGGCGTCCCAGCCGATGAACTGGATCACGTCGATCTGGTGCGCCAGCCAGTTGTTGACCAGGAAGTACTGGACGCTGACCAGCAGGACGCAGGCGAGGCCGGCGCCGAGCAGCCCGGCGAAGGCGGCCTCCATGATGAACGGCGTCTGGATGTAGAAGCTGGACGCGCCGACCAGGCGCATGATCCCGGTCTCCCGGCGCCGGCTGAAGGCCGAGACCCGGACCGTATTGATGATCAGCATCAGGGCGACCACCAGCATCAGGGCCATCACGCCCAGGGCCGCGAGGTTCATGCCGTTGAGCAGGTTGAGCAGGGGCTCCAGGGTCTTGCGCTGGTCCTCCACCTCCTGGACGCCGGGCCGCTGGGAGAAGGCGCTGGAGACCACCCGGTACTTGGCGGGGTCCTTCAGCTTGACGCGGAAGGCCTCCTGCATCTGGTCGGGGGTGAGGAAGGGCACGATCGGGGAATTGCCGAACTGCTCCTTGTAGTGCTTGAACGCCTCGTCGGCCGTCTCGAACTGGACCGACTGGACGACCGGCATCTTCTCCAGGTCGGCCTTGATCTCCTTCTTCTGGTCCTCGGTGACCGCGCCCTTGGCGCAGGCGCCGCCCTGGCTCTGGGCGTCGTTCTTGTTGCAGAGGTAGATCGAGACGTTGACCTTGTCGTACCAGTAGCCCTTCATCGTGCCGACCTGCTCGCGCATGAGCAGGGAACCGCCGAACAGGGCGAGCGACAGGGCGACGGAGACGATCACCGCGAAGGTCATCGTGAGATTGCGGCGGAGACCGACGCCGATCTCCGACATGACGAACTGGGCGCGCATGGCGTCCTTTCAGTGCCCTCGGGCGGTTTCAGTGCTGGTAGCCGTAGACGCCGCGCGACTGGTCGCGCACGAGACGGCCCTGTTCGAGTTCGATGACGCGCTTGCGCATCTGGTCCACGATCTGCTGATCGTGGGTGGCCATGATGACCGTGGTGCCGGTCCGGTTGATCCGGTCCAGCAGCTTCATGATGCCGACGGACGTCTGCGGGTCCAGGTTTCCGGTGGGCTCGTCGGCGATCAGCAGCCGCGGCCGGTTGACGAACGCGCGGGCGATCGCGACGCGCTGCTGTTCACCGCCGGAGAGCTCGCCGGGCATCCGCTGCTCCTTGCCGCCGAGGCCCACCAGCTCCAGGACCTGGGGCACGGCCTTGCGGATCTCACCCCGGGGCTTGCCGATGACCTCCAGGGCGAAGGCGACGTTCTCCGCGACGGTCTTGTTGGGCAGCAGCCGGAAGTCCTGGAACACCGTGCCCAACTGGCGGCGCATGTGGGGCACTTTCCAGTTCGAGAGCCGGGCCAGATCCTTGCCCAGGACATGGACCTGGCCGTGGGTGGCCCGCTCCTCGCGCAGCAGCAGCCGCAGGAAGGTCGACTTGCCGGAGCCGGAGGAACCGACCAGGAAGACGAACTCGCCCTTCTCGATCTCGAGCGAGACGTCCCGGAGCGCCGGACGGTTCTGCTTGGGGTAGGACTTGGAGACGTTGTCGAATCGGATCACGAGTGCACCACGTGTCGGCCTGGAGAGCGGCACGGAACGCCGCGTTCGCGGCTCCCGTCGGTGTGCGTGACCATACCGAACCGTCCGTGCACGCGCAGTCGGCCTCCGGAGTCAACGGGACAATTGGGTTCCATTTCGCGCTTCACCGGGCCGGCCGCGCCGGACGGCGGTAAAGCTGGCACAGTGGTAAGGGGAACCGCACGACGTTCCCGCGCGTTGGACGTACCGGAGGAGGACTTCGCATGACATGCGACCGACTGGTGTGCGCCAACTGCGCGGCCCCTGTCAGTGAGGGCAGGTGCCCGGTCTGCCGGGCGAGCCGCGAGCGGTTGCAGCACCAGGAAGGCATCTTCGGCGGCCTGACCCCGGCCGCGCTGATCGCGCTGCTGGTGGTGCTCGTCGCCCTCGCGGTGCTCGCGCGCGGTTTCACGGGGTAGCGGCTCGGTCGCTCTCCGATATCGATGCTTACGGGCCGAGGCCCGGGACGCTGTCCGCGTCCCGGGCCTCGGTCGTCGTGCGTGCGCTGGTGCGGCCGGGGCCGTCAGGCGGCGGCAGCGCCGCGGTCGATCAGGCGCGGCAGCATCCGGAAGCCGATGCCACCGGCGATCATCGTGGCGGCGCCGACCACGAGGAACGTGGTCTGACCGGCACCGGTCTCGGCCAGCTGACCGGCCTGCGCGGGCTGGCCGGACTGGCCGCCCTGCCCGGACGGGCCGGTCTGGGCCAGCTCCTCCTTGGGCTTGCCCTGCTGGACGGGCTGGACGCCGGCGTTGTCGGGGCTGGTGTTGCAGTTGCCGTCGGTGTCGACCGGGCAGGTACGGGCGTCGTCGCCGCCGTCGCCGCCCGTGGAGCCCGAGCCGCCGGTGGCGGAGCCGCTGTGGCCGCCGGTGGTACCGCCACCGGTCGTGGAACCGCCAGTGGTCGAACCGCCGGTCGTCGAGCCGCCGGTGGTCGAACCGCCGGTCGTACCGCCGCCGGTGGTGGAGCCGCCCGAGGTGGAACCGCCGGTGGAGCCGCCGCCGGTCGTGGAGCCGCCCGTCGTACCGCCGCCCGTGGTCGAACCGCCCGTGGTGGAGCCGCCGGTCGTCGAGCCGCCGGTGGTGGTCTCACCGCCGGTCGTGGAGCCACCCGTCGTGGAGCCGCCCGTCGTACCGCCGCCGGTGGTCTCGCCACCGGTCGTGGAACCACCGGTGGTGGAGCCACCCGTCGTACCGCCGCCGGTGGTCTCGCCGCCCGTGGTGGAACCGCCGGTGGTCGAACCGCCACCGGTCGAGGAACCACCGGTCGTGGTCTCGCCACCGGTCGTCGAGCCGCCCGTGGTGGAACCGCCCGTGGTGGAGCCACCGGTCGTGGAACCACCGGTGGTGGAGCCGCCCGTGGTCGGGGGCTGCGGGATCTCGGTCGGGTTGGCCGTGGGACCGTCGGCGGCCGTGGCGCGCACGTCGGCGCCGCCCTTCACGCCGAAACCGCCGACCTCGACATCGAGACCGGCGGCCGAGGCCGCACCCGCGGCCGTCAGCGAAGCACCAGCGGCGATCATCGCGCCGGCGGCTATGCGCGCAACGCGCAGTCGCGTCTTACTCGTCATCTGCCTGCTACCCCCAGTAGCTGAACTCGTCGATGGAGCAGCTGTGCACGGGGCCGCGGCGCTGAAGGGGGACGGCGTGACCGATCCGGCCCCGTACGCATGTCGTGAACGCATGCCATACGGGCCGGGCCGCTCGCCCCCCGCCACACGCGCCCCAGTGATTCGCATGCCGCGCGCCAGCCTTCCCAGTTTTCCGGGAGGCGTCAAGGAACTTACGGGCGCGATGTCCGGCTATGCGGGGGTTGCGACAAACAAGCGGAGGGAGTTGTTCTACTTGTCCTGCTGCTTGCGCCAGCGGATGCCGGCCTCAAGGAACCCGTCGATGTCACCGTCGAGGACGGAGGTCGGGTTGCCGACCTCGAACTCCGTGCGGAGGTCCTTGACCATCTGGTACGGGTGGAGGACGTACGAACGCATCTGGTTGCCCCAGGAGCTGCCGCCGTCGCCCTTGAGCGCGTCCATCTTGGCGCGCTCCTCCTGGCGCTGGCGCTCGAGGAGCTTGGCCTGGAGGACGTTCATGGCGGTCGCCTTGTTCTGGATCTGCGAGCGCTCGTTCTGGCAGGAGACGACGATGCCGGTGGGGAGGTGCGTCAGGCGGACCGCGGAGTCCGTGGTGTTGACGCCCTGGCCGCCGGGGCCGGAGGAGCGGTAGACGTCGACGCGCAGGTCGGACTCGTCGATCTCGACGTGGTCGGTCTGCTCGACGACCGGCAGCACCTCGACGCCCGCGAAGGACGTCTGGCGGCGGCCCTGGTTGTCGAAAGGCGAGATGCGCACCAGGCGGTGGGTGCCCTGCTCCACGGAGAGGGTGCCGTAGGCGTACGGCGCCTGGACGGCGAAGGTGGTCGACTTGATGCCGGCCTCTTCGGCGTACGACGTCTCGTAGATCTCGGTCTTGTAGCCGTGGCGCTCGGCCCAGCGCAGGTACATGCGCTGGAGGCGCTCGGCGAAGTCGGAGGCGTCGACGCCGCCGGCCTCGGCACGGATGTTGACGAGGGCCTCGCGGGAGTCGTACTCGCCGGAGAGGAGGGTACGGACCTCCATCTCGTCGAGCGCCTTGCGGACGGAGGTGAGCTCCGCCTCGGCCTCGGCGAGGGCGTCCGCGTCGTCCTCGGCCTCCGCGAGCTCGAAGAGCACCCCGAGGTCGTCGATGCGACCGCGGAGCGTCTCCGTCTTGCGCAGCTCCGCCTGGAGGTGCGACAGCTTGCTGGTGATCTTCTGCGCCGCCTCCGGGTCGTCCCAGAGCGACGGGGCGGCCGCCTGCTCCTCGAGCACGGCGACGTCGGCCCTCATCTTGTCGAGGTCCAGAACGGCCTCGATCGACCCCATGGTCGAGGAGAGGGACTTCAGCTCTTCGGATACATCAACGACTGCCACGCACCCAGCCTAACGGCTGTGCCGGGCTTCCCGGTCCGAAGGACCGCCCGGATCGCGCTCCGGGGCGCGCGGGGCTCCGGGGCGGAGCCTCGGGAAACGGGGAAAGGGCGGGGCTGGGGCCCCCTCCCGCCGCGGCGGTGATCAGCCGACGGCTACCGGTCCGGCGGTGCCGGACCGGCCCGCACCCCGAGCCGGCTACCGCGCCCCCGTCGCCGGCGGAGCCGTGCGGTGGACGCCCGGCGGGTGGGAGCCGCCCGGCTTCGCGTCGCCCGCGTCCGAGCCCCCGCTCGTCGCGAACCAGCCGCCGACCCCCGCCGCCGCGGCCAGCGCGACGGCCGCCGCGCCGAGGCGGATCCGGCGGCGCCGCGCCTTCTCCGCCGGGGAGCGGTGGCGCGCGGAGCCCGCCCGCGGCTGCCCCGGCGAGCGCGGAGCGCGAGCCGTCCCGTGGGGGCCGCCCGCGAGCTCCTCCGGCCCGGGCACCCGCATGCTGGTGTGGGTGTCACGGCTGGAGTCCGACACCCCGGCCCCCGGCACGAGCGGCACGACGCCCCGCCGCCGCGGCTCGGACGACGCGGCGGCGGTGGCGGCGGGCGCGGGAGCGCCCTCGGCGTATCCGGCGGGAGCGGCGGAGGCCGCCGCCTCCTCCTCTTCCGGCTCGTCGATGTCGAGCGGCGGGATCCCGGCCAGGTGCGGCAGCAGCTCCCGCAGCCGGGCCGCCAGCTCCGGGGCGCGCAGCCGCGACGCCGGGGCCTTGGCGAGGCACTGCACGACGAGCTGCCACAGCTCGTCGGGGATGCCGGGCAGCGGCGCGACCGTCTCCGTCACATGGCGCCGCAGCACCGCCCCGGGGTGGCCGCCGCCGAAGGGCGTGAAGCCGGCCAGGAGCTCGTACAGGACGGTGGCCAGGGCGTAGACGTCGACGGACGCGCGCGGCGGCAGGCCCTCGATGATCTCGGGGGCGAGGTAGTCGGGCGTGCCGATGACGCTGCGGGCGCCCGGCGAACGGTCCCGCTCGCGGTCGCGGGCGGGCGACGGACGCGGCACGTCCACGAGCCGGGCGATGCCGAAGTCCGTGAGCAGCGCGGGGTGCGCGCCGGCGGGCCCGAGCGGACCCTGCATGTCGAGGAGGACGTTCTCGGGCTTGACGTCGCGGTGGACGACCCCGGCGGCGTGCGCGGCGGCGAGGCCGTCGGCGACGTCGGCCACGATGGCGACGGCCGCCTCGGGCGCGAGGCGCCGCTCGCGGTCGAGCCGGGTCCGCAGGTCGGTGCCCCGGATGAGGTCCATGACCAGGGCGAGGTCGTTGCCGTCGACGACGAGGTCGCGGACGCCGACCACATGGGGGTGGTCGAGACCGAGGAGGGCCGCGCGCTCCTGCACGAAGCGGCCGACGAGCTCCTGATCGGAGGCGAGATCCTCCCGCAGGAGCTTGATGGCGACCGGCCCCTCGGGGCCTTCGCCGAGCCACACCGTCCCGACACTGCCCCGGCCCAGGACCTGGTGGGCGGTGTACCGGCTGCCGATCTTCCGTGCCAAGACTGTTCCCCGACTCCTCCGCCATCCGGCGACATCATCCGACGGGCGCGGCCAGGCGGCCGTCACCCGCGCTGGCGACCAAGCTACGCGGCCGGAGGGGCGTTGGGGACACCGATTCAGTGCCAACCGTTACTTCTGAGGCAGAAAACACCCTTCGGGTGTCGACATATCGACCGCCTTATCGGTTCTCCACCGCGATCGGCTCTCCACCGCGCCCGCCGCCCGGTCGTCCCGCCCGGTCGTCACTGACCGGAACCCGACCCCGCTCCCGAGTCGGAGCCCAGGCTGGAGATCCAGTCCTTGACGCTGGTGATCCAGTCCGACGTGGCGTCCCAGAAGTTCTTGCCGTCGGCGACCCAGTCCTTGAGCGGCGTGAACTCCCACACCAGCCAGGAGCCGACGATCAGCACGACGATCATGAACAGACAGCCCTTGAGGCAGCCCAGGCCCGGGATCCGCATGGGGTTCGCGCTGCGCTGACGCGGCGGGCGCGGCTCCCGGCGCGGGGCGGGCGTCGGCTCGGGCGGGGGCGCGGGGGCGTACCGCTGTGGCCGGCTCTGGGGCTGGGGCGGCTGCGGTGGCTGCTGGTAGCGCGGAGCCCGCTGGGGCTGGGACTGAGGCTGCTGCTGCCGACGGGGCGGCCGCTGCGGCGGGTACTGCTGCTGCGGCGGCTGCGGGGCGTACTGCTGCTGGGGCGGCTGCTGCTGGTAGCCCTGCGGCGGTTGGGGCGCCGGGCGGCGCTGGGGCCTGCGGCGCAGCGGGTCCTCGCCCGGGTCGAGGTACTGGGTCTGCTCGTTGCGGTCGCGGGCCGCGCGCATCTGGGTCTGCCACGGGTGCGGGCTGTCGCCCTGCGCCGGCTGGGCCGACGGGGGCCCCGGCGGCACGGGCGGCATGACGCGCGTGGGGTCGCCGCCGCCCTGCGGACCGGAGCCGGCGGAAAGCACCTGCGTGGGGTCGGCGTCGCCCGTCCGCCCCGAGCCGGGATGACCGGCGGCCGGGAGGCCGGTGCTGGGCAGGACGCTCGTCGCGGCGTTCGGGTCGTACCCGGCCGGGAGCCCGGCCGGGGCCGTCCCGGCGGAGGACGGGAGCACCTGCGTCGGGTCGGCGTCGCCGGTGGCGGGACCCGCGCCGGGAAGGGTGTGGAGGCCCGTCCCGGGCACCCGGGTGGGCTCGGGGTCGGGCGCGAGCAGCGCGGCGACGCCCAGCGCCGCCTCGGCCTGGTCCGGGGAGGCGTGGACGCCCACGCCGGCGGCGACGACGCGCAGGCCGCGGGCGAGGTTCTCGGCGCTGGGCCGCTCCTCGGGGCGCTTGCGCAGACAGCGCTCGATGACCGTCCACAGCGGCTCGGGCACGGTCGTGGGGCGGCGCGGCTCGGCACTGAGGTGCTGGTGGAGAACCTCCAGGGCCGTCGCGCCCGCGAACGGCGGACGGCCGGTGACCAGCTCGTACAGCAGGATGCCCGCGCCGTAGATGTCCACGGCGGAGGTCTGCGGGCGGCCCTCGGCGGACTCGGGCGCGACGTAGGCCGGGGTGCCGACGAACTCGTGGGTGCGCGTCAGGCCGGGCGAGTCCGCGAGGCGCGCGATGCCGAAGTCGGTGAGCATCGGGTGCATCTGCCCGGCTTCGCTCTTCAGCAGCACGTTGGCGGGCTTGAGGTCGCGGTGGACGATGCCGTCGGCGTGGCTGGCGGCGAGGGCGTCGGCGATCTGCGCGGTGAGCAGCGCGGCCGCGACGGGCGTGAACGGGCCGTTGTCACGGAGGTAGCGGTGGAGGTCCGGGCCGTCGACCAGGTCCATGACGAGCGCGAGGAGATCGCCCTCGACGACGAGGTCGCGGGTGCGGACGATATTGGGGTGCGTCAGCCGCAGCAGCACGGAGCGCTCGCGCAGGAAGCGCATCACGACGTCCGCGTCGTGGGCCAGCTCCTCCTTGAGGACCTTGATCGCGACGGTCTCGCCGGGCTGTCCGGCCACCGCCGCCTCGGCGCCGGCCGCCTCACGCTGGCGGGCACGCCAGACAGTGCCCGTGGCGCCGCGTCCGAGCGGCTCCTCGAGCAGGTATTTGCTGCCTACCGGCCGCACGTCATGCGCTCCCTGGTCGTGATCCGGATGCCGAAACCTGTGCCGAAGCCCGTGCCGAAACCTTCGGTACCGTCGATACCGTCGCCTGCCGGCGGCACCTCCGCCCCACTGTAGTGCCGCCGTCCGGACCGTCGGCCCGGCGAATCCGTGGGGCTTGTGGGAAAGACGCGGGCCGGGTGCGGATGGTTGCCGCGAGCGGTGCCGATCCCCCTCAAAATCGGCAACAAAGGGGTCGAGAGCAGGCAATTCCCAGAAGAAATCAGCCATCGCCCCATCGCGACCAGCGGGTTTCGCATACTCGGACCGTCGTTCAAGATCACGAATCGAGTCTCGCCGGGCGAGTCGTCCGCGGTGGATGCGAGGATGCTCGCTGGCGAGAGGATGCTGCTCGCCAGCACGGCTGCGGCGGGGAGGGAGCGGGAAGACCCCGCGCGACGTGGTGACCTGTACGTGCCGACGCGCCCGTGCGAGGTGGGGGAAGGCTGGCGCCGCCCCTGCCCCGTACTTTCGGGCAGGAAGGGACCGTTGACGGCGATGCAGATCCGGCTGACCGTCCTCGGGCCGCTCAGCGGCCACACCACGTGCGCCTGCGATGTGCTCGTGACCGCCCCCGCGGGGACCGCTCTGGCCGCCGTGACCAGCGGCCTCGCCACCGCCGTCGCGGCGGCGGGATCCGACCTCGGCAGCGGTGCCGTCGTCGTCCACTCCGGCGAGCGACGGCTCGACCCGCAGCGCTGTGTACTGGGCGAGCCGCCGCTGATCGACGGCGCGGTGCTCTCCCTGGGCGCCCCCGCCGACCCCGAGCACCACGGCGGCGTCCCCCTCACCGGCCCCCTCCCCGCCGCCGCGCGCCTCCACGTGGTCTCCGGCCCGGACGCGGGCGGCGTCCACCTGCTGCACGGCGGCGAGGTCCGCGTCGGCCGCTCCAGCTCGGCGGACATCCCGCTGGACGACCCCGACGTCTCCCGCCTCCACTGCGCGGTGACGCTGGAGGACGACGGCGCCGTCACCCTCCACGACCTGGGCTCGACGAACGGCACCACCCTGGACGGCGCCCCGGTCGACGGCACCGCCGTCCCCCTGGCACCGGGCGCGCTGCTGCGGGTCGGCGAGTCGACCCTGAGCCTGTACGGGGCGGGCACGGGGGCCGGCGCCCCCGACACCCTTCCGGCGGCGCCGGACGGGGAGGGACATCTCCGGGTACCTGTACGGGCGCGCGGGGCGGCGGAGGAGAGCGCGGTAGCGCTACCGGGCGCGCGGAGCGCGACGGGCGCCCCCGGTGGCCCCGGAACGCCGGACGCGGGACCGGCGGACGCGAGACGGGCGAGCGGACAGGCCGAAGCGGCGGGCACCGTGGGCTACGCGAGCCCCTCGGCCGACGGCGGGGAGCCGGGCTGGGGCGCGGGCGCGCGGGCCGGGTACGCGAATGGCCAGGGCGGCGGCTCGGCGCGAGGCGTCGGGGGCGCGGCCGGGTCCGGCCGGGCGCCGGCCAGCTGGGGCTCGGACGCCCGCGCGGCCCACGAAGGTGACCGCGAGCAACAGCCCGCGTGGCGGAGCGACGGCCCCCTCGACGCCCACCAGGACCAGGACGGGGACCGGACGCACAGCCGGCGCGACGACGGCGGGACGAACCGGGCCGCCGGGTTCGCGAACCTGGCCGGTCCCGACGGCGCCGACGCCGCGACGGCCCCCGGCGCGTACCCCTCGCACCAGGCGGACGCCTTCGCCGACGGCGGCCACGCCACCCACACCGTGCGCGGCAACGCCGCGCTGACCCCCGGCACCGCCGACGCGCCCACGGCGGACCCGGCGCGGGCGGACGGCGGCAAGCGCCGCGCCCGCGGCATAGGGGCGTGGGCC
>NZ_JBTOLC010000065.1:0-26125 GCF_054551825.1 Streptomyces sp. L500 | reverse complement strand
CCCTAGCCCTGTCCGGATGGGTTGTCGTACCGCTCGATGGTGGTGCCGATGAGGCTCGCGACGACGATTCTGGGGAGCGAGTTGGGAGTTGGGGTGTGCGGGGGTGGGGTGGCCATCTGATCACTTCCGGGTGGGCGAGGGGCGCGTCATCGCGTCGCCACACCGTAGGAAGGTGCAGGTCAGGGGCCTATGTTGTGGGGCTACACAGTTTGGGAGAGGGGTGTGGGTGGGGGGAACCATGATCGTGAAGTACAAGCGGGCGCGGGACGCGAACGTCGTCAGCCAGGGTTTGTTCTATTGGTCCTGGTTGGTCGATCACCGGGGTGAGTTCCAGCTCCTGGTCCGCGCTCACCTTGGCGTGCTCGGCGAGCGAGTCCGGACCCAGCAATAAGTCTACAGCTGTATACTTACGTGTCGGATACCTCGCAGCATCACCACAGAGTGCGGGCCGCGAGGCGGCCCTGAGAGGGAACACGAGATGAACCTCAACCTGACCGGTAAGCGCGCGCTCGTCACAGGTTCGAGCGCGGGGCTGGGCAAGGAAACTGCGAAGCTGCTGGCAGCCGAAGGTGCCGCGGTCGTGGTCCACGGCCGGGACAAGGACCGCACGGAGGGGGTCGCGCAGGAGATCCGGGAGGCCGGCGGGACGGCCGGCGCGGTCGTCGGTGACCTCGCCGACGACCGCGCCGCCGCCGACGTCGCCCGCGCCGCCACTGCGGACGGCCCCGTCGACATCCTCGTCAACAACGCCGGTTTCTACCGGGACCTGTCCTGGACCGAAGCCACTCCCGACGAGTGGCGCGACACCTACAACGTCAACGTCGTCTCAGCCGTCCGCATGATCCAGCACCTGGTCCCTGCCATGCGCGAACGCGGCTGGGGTCGTGTCGTCACCATCGGCGGCGGGCTCGCCTCCCAGCCGATGAACACCCACCCCCAGTACAACGCCACCTTGGCTGCCCGGCACAACCTCGCTGTCTCCCTCGCCCGCGAACTCAAGGGCACCGGCATCACGTCCAACGTCGTTTCCCCCGGGGTGATCCTCGTCGAGGCCACCAAGGACCTCGTCACCAGCATCGGGTCCGCCCGCGGCTGGGGCCGGACCTGGGACGAGATCCAGCCCAACGCCGTCCGGGCTCTCCTCCCCAACGACCAGGAACGCTTCGGCGAACCGGAGGAGATCGCCGCAGCCGTCGCCTACCTCTGCAGTGACTACGCCCAGTACATCAGCGGAGCCACCATCCGCGTCGACGGCGGACTCATCCGCTCCGCCTTCTGAGCGCACACACCCCGCCATCACACGTGCCGACGACGGACGGCTACCCGTCGGCGCCGTCGGGACCGGTTCCAGGCACAGACGTGCCGCCCGCCTCGCGGATGACCGGTTCGAGCATGTCGGTGAGGAGGGCGGTGAGGCGGGCGTCATCGGCCGTGACGAGCGCGGTGGTACCGACGACGCTGCGCAGCAGCCATGTTCCAGCGACCAGCGCGAGGGCGAGCTGCGCGCGCACGTCGGTGTCCGATCCGTCGAGCAACCCTGCCAGACGGGCCCCCACGTTGGTTTCCACGCCCTGCCGGAGGATGCCCGCCGCCTCCGGATCCGGAGCCGAGCGCAACAACAGGAGAAACGGGTCGAGCCGCTCGGCGCCGGACGCGGTGCGCTCGGTGAGCGTGTGGGCGATGGCACCCGCCAAGCCGGTGCGTTCGTCGCCGACGATGGCCGACGGTGCGAAGGAACGAGCGACGGCCTGTGCGAACAGACCCTCCTTCGAGCCGAAGTAGCGGTTGATCATCATCGCCGTCACACCCGCCCGCTCGGCGATCTGGCGCACCCCGGCCCCGGCGTAGCCGTGCTCGGTGAACTCCACGACCGCTGCGGCGAGGATCGCCTCGCGCGTCGCGGCGGCGTCGCGTCTACGGGCGGGATGTGCAGTGCTCATGGTCAGGAGCATACGGGGCACCGATACATGGATTACGGGACGGTGGAGCCACGATCAGCGCGCAGACAGCCCCCGCTCCTTGGCCACCCGGCTCACAACGCGGGCCGCCGGCGCGGCCGACAGCAGCGGCATCAGCCACTGGGTCAAGGCGAAGTGCCCGAGGTGGTTCGTACCGAACATCAGCTCGTGACCGTCCCCCGTCTCCTCGCGCGGCGGGTCGTCGAGCGCGACGCCGGCATTGTGGACCACCGCGTCAAGGCGCTCCACCTCCAACGATTCCACCGCTGTCGAGAGCGACGAGAGGTCCGCGAGGTCCAGCCCTACGGCCCGCACCCGCGAACCGCGGACACGCGCACGGATCGACGCCATGGCAACTTCGGCCCTGAGGGGATTCCGACTGCCGAGCACGACCGTGGCCCCGAGACCGCGGCGGCCAATCCATCACTACCGACCAGGGTCATGCGGCAGATGGTGCGCTGCCTCGCCGGGTGAGGCACCGGATCCGCGCCGTGGGTCGGCGAAATTCCATGGTGTTCGCGCGGCCGCACACCGTACGGTCCTGGCCATGCTGCCGCCGGTGGAGACAGACGAAGAGTGGCACGCGATCGTGCCGGACGAGTCGGTGATGCGGCCCGCGGTGGAGGACCTCTGCGGGCGCCTCGGTCTGGCCGGCGCGCCCCTCGTCCGGTTCGCGGAAGGGACGCAGCCGGTCTACGCGGTGGGCGACGAGCACGTCCTCAAGTTGTTCCCCGGAGCCGCCGCCCGGGACGGCGTCGCCGAAGAGCGGGTGCTGTCGCACGTGGAAGGGCGGTTGCCCGTCGCGACGCCGCGGGTACGCGCCTGCGGCCCGTACGAGAACGGCTGGCGGTACGTCCTGATGTCCCGGCTGCCCGGCGCGAGTCTGGCCCACTGCTGGGACCGCATACCGCCGGCCGATCGCGAACGGCTCGTCGCCGGGATCGGCGAGGCGCTCGCCGTGCTCCACTCCCTCGATCCCGGCCCCTTGGAGGACGTGCTCGGCCCCGGGGACTGGGGCGCCTTCCTGGACCGCCGACGCGAACGCGCCGTGGAACAGCAGCGCACACGCGGGCTGCCGGCGGCCTGGCTGGAGCAGATCCCGGGGTTCCTGGACTCGGTCCCGCTGCCCCGGGCCCCGCGCCGTTCCCTGCTGCACACCGAGGTCATGCGCCGGCACCTCCTCGTCGATCCGGACGGCTGGCGACTGACCGGCCTCTTCGACTTCGAACCGGCCATGGTCGGTGACCGGGCCTACGACTTCGTCGCCGTCGGCCTGTTCGTCACCCGTGGCGAGCCGGCGCTGTCGGCCCGGCTCGCCACGGCGTACGGCCGCGCGTTCGCGCCGGACGAACTGCTCGCGTACACCTTGCTGCACGTGTACAGCGATCTCCCCCGGTATCTGCGGGAACTGCGCGTGCCCGCCGAAGGGACGCTGCCCGCTCTGGCCGAGGCATGGTTCGGCACGGCCTGACGACGCCACGCCGCCGCACAGAGGGGCGCCGGACCGCCCTGCGCGTGTCCCTCGGCAAAGAAGGAACGGCCGGCTTTCGGGGCCCGGCCAGGCCGGTCCTCACCAGGTGACCGGGAGCGCCTCGACCCCGTAGACCGTCGAGCCCTCGCGGAAGCGGAGGGCGGCTTCGGGGACGGCGAGCCGGAGGGTGGGGAAGCGGCGGAGCAGGGCCGGCAGGGCGATCTTCAGCTCCAGTCGGGCCAGTTGCTGGCCGAGACACTGGTGGGCGCCGAAGCCGAAGGACAGCTGGGCGACCGGACGGCGGCGCAGGTCGAGGTCGTCTGGGTGCTCGGGGACGAGCTCGGGGTCACGGTTCGCGGTCAGGGGAGAGAGCAGTACGTGCTCGCCTTCGGCGATCCGGTGGCCGTTGATCTCGACGTCGGCCACGGCCGTGCGCAGGAGCGGTGCGGGAATGGCGAGGTGGCGCAGGAGTTCCTCCACGGCCGTACCGGTGACGGCGGGGTCGTCGCGGAGGGCGGCGAGCTGGTCCGGGCTGCGGAGCAGGGCCAGCACGCTGAGGGCGAGCATGGTCGCCGTGGTCTCGTGTCCCCCGACCAGGAGGGTGGTGCCGAACCCGATGAGTTCCTCGTCGGTGAGCTCCGCGCCGTGCCGCCGCACCACCGTGCCCAGTACTCCGTCCCCGGGGGTCGCCCGGTTGCGGGCGACGATGTCCGCCATGGCGGCGTTCAACTCGGCCGAGGCGGCGACCAGCCCGTCGGCGTCGGCGGTCCCGTCCATGATCACCTGGGAGCAGCGCTGGAACATGGACCGGGTCCCGTAGGGAACGTCGAGCAGTTCGCAGATCGCCAGCGACGGGATGGGCAGCGCGAACGCCTCGACCAGGTCGACGACCGGTCCCCGCTCCGCCATGGCGTCGAGGTGGTCGGCGACGATCGTCTCGATCGCGGGACGCAGTCGCTCGACCTGACGGACGGTGAAGCTGCCGGTGAGCATGCGGCGGAGGCGGGCGTGTTCCGGGCCGCTGTAGGCGGGCAGGAAGCCCGGGTGGTTGAACAGGGTGCGCGGCAGCGCCGGGTCGATGCCATTGCCCGTCACCAGGCGCTCGTCCGCGAAGGCGGCCCGGACGTCGCCGTATCCGGTGATGACGACGGCCTCGATCTCGCCGCGCACCGGATGGAGGACGCGCAGTCGCGGCAGGCCGTCCTCCTCGCGCATCCGGCGCAGGTCCGGCGACGGGGCGAACGGGCAGGTCCGGTCCCG
This sequence comes from Streptomyces sp. L500, assembly GCF_054551825.1. Taxonomy (NCBI): domain Bacteria; kingdom Bacillati; phylum Actinomycetota; class Actinomycetes; order Kitasatosporales; family Streptomycetaceae; genus Streptomyces; species Streptomyces sp. L500. The sequence goes on along the minus strand of NZ_JBTOLC010000065.1, from coordinate 21,436 downwards.
TTCGGAGGCTACGAAGGACGCCGGGCGGTGAGACGCCGGACGGCGGTCGGGCATGCTGTTGCTCCTCGGCTGCTTCGGTTCTGGGTACGCGGTCATGTGAGCGGTCATGTGAGCGGTCGTGGTAGCGGAACGGGAAGCCCGGCCGCTACCCGTGGTACCGGGTGGAGGCGTGGTGCCAGTCGTAGGCGCCGCGGATGGTGGTCTGAAGTGCCTCCGTGCAGTAGCGCTGGAGCAGGTCGCGTTCGGCCGGGTCGAGGTGGCTCGTGGCCGCGGCGCCGAGCAGGGACCGGTGGGCGCCGGTGAACAGTTCCAGGGCTTCGGCCCGGCGGCGGAGGGCCTGGTCGATCGCTTCCGTCCGGGAGAGCCCGTGGTCCCGTTCCAGACAGAGCACCAGGTTGTTCCGCTCCCCCAGCGCCGTGTCCTTCTCCAGGGAGACGATGTCGTTGTCGCAGATGATGAAGGTCTTCGTCATCTCGCGCATGACCGACAGGTGTGGCAGCGCGTAAAGGTGGTCCGGCAGGACGCACGAGGAGAGACGCTCGGCAAGATCGATGACCGGCGCCACGCCGATGGTATGGCGCCGGACCCGCAGGTAGGTGCCCAGCGGCATGGGCGTGGCGGTCTGCCGGCTGCGCGCCTCGTGGACGTGGTGGTCGAGATAGGAGGACCAGTGGGCCGCCGATCGCTGGATCCAGTCCTCGGGCATGTCCTGGCAGCTGCGTCGTCGCATGTCGGCGAAGGCACCGGCCAAGGGCAGCGGGGATGCCTCGCCGGTGGTGCCCTCCTTGACGAGTCCGACGAGGTGGCGGACCCGGTCGGCTGACCGGCCCCACTCCTCGTCGAGCGCGTCGTCGAACAGGAAGTACCAGCTCTGCTGGTCGACTCCGAGATCCAGTTCGCTTCCGGTCGCGTTCGGATAGAACATGGCCGCGATCAGCGGGAACTGCCCCCTGAGATGGTGGGCCTCCGCCGCTTCCGAGGACAGGAAGCCGAAGGACTTCGGCCAGGCGAGGTGACGGTCGTGGGCGGCCCGGAAGTCCGGGCTGATCCGGCGCGGGAAGGGGACGGGATCCGGGGCCTGGGCGAGGGGCTGGGTCTGGGCCGGTGGACTCGGATCCACGGATATGTACTCTGCTGTCGATGTCGTCAATGCCGTCGATGTCATGGTGTGGCGCACCTCCGGGAAAGGGAGCCGGCTCAGTCGGCCGGCCAGGGTGAGACGCGCATGGGCAGCGCATTGGGCCGGATCAGCGCTTGGATGACCGGCCGGACCCGGTGCCCCTCGACCGGCCGAGGTCGCCACCGCGAGACGATCGCGCGCAGGACGACCAGCATCTCGGTCATCGCGAAGTGGTCGCCGATGCACTTCCGGTTGCCGAGGGCGAACGGGACGTAGGCGCCCGGCGGAAGATCCTTCTCGGTACGGGCGAGCCACCGGTCCGGGTCGAACCGCAGCGGGTCCGGGTAGTACGCCGGGTCGCGGTGCATCGTCACCGCGCTGTAGACCAGCTCGGCTCCCTGCGGGAGCTCGACCCCACGGACCCGCACCGGCTCCAGAGCGCGCCGCATGAGCAGCCAGCTGGGCTGGTGGAGCCGGAGCACCTCCCGGAGGAACCGGTCGGTGAAGGGGAGGGTCGCCGCGCCGGGCAGGGCGTCGGCGGGCAGCGCGTCGCACTCGTCCCGGATCCGCCGGGTGATCTCCGGGCGTCGGCCGAGTTCGTGGAGGGCCCAGGACAGGGTGGTCGATGTGGTCTCGGCGCCGGCCATGAGCAGGGACAGCAGCTCGTCGCGGGCCTCCACGTCGGTCATCCCCCGCGGATTCCCCGGGGTGCCCGCGAACATGATCGACAGCAGGTCGCCCCGGTCGGTGGGGTCCTGACCGGCCTGCCGGGTCTGCCAGGCCCGCTGGGTCTGCCGGGCCTGCTGGACGGCGGTGTCCGCGAGCTCGCGCAGCGCCGCGGCGGCGGCCAGGTACTTGCGGTGTCCCAGCACTCGTGAAGAGGCGATCGACGCGGGCAGCACGGTGCCCACGAAGACCCCGCGCATCACCATGGTCAGATGCTCGGCGACCTGTTCCCCCAGTTCGGCGACGGCCGCGGCACCCTCCGGGCGTTCGGGGCTGAACAGCGTCGCCACGAGCATGACCGTCATCATCCGGCGCAACACCACGTCCATGGCGATCACCTCGCCCGGACGCCAGGCCGACACCTGCTCCTCGGCGATGTCGGTCATCGTGCCGACGCACGCGGCGATGCTGTTCCGGTGAAAGGCCGGTTGGAGCGCGCGCCGTTGACGAAGGTGGAAATCCCGCTCGGACGTGATGATGCCGTTCCCGATGAAAGGCCGTGCGACGTCGAACAGCAGTCCTTTGCCGAACTTCCTGCTCTGCGTCAGAAGAACGTCGTGGACGGCCTCCGGTGAGTTCAGGATGAACACCGGCCGATTCCCGAGGAATATCCTGACGATCTCGCCCCGCGTCCTGATCGATTGCAGGAACTCCACCCGTTTCACGGCCAGCTGCGGCAGGTGGCCGAGCAAGGGTAAGCGCCCCGGCACGATGGGGGCCGCCACCGCTGGAGCGGTGATGGAACGCACAGCTCTGCACCTCCCTGGAGCGTGAGCTCGAAAAGTCGCTCGCCTTTTGAAAGTTCGGCGGAACCTCAGCCGGCGTCAGCGTCGTCGGCAGGCTCCACGAGGGTGTACATGACCGACCGCTGCTGCTTGTGGCGTTGGACGCGTCCCTTGGCGACCAGGGACTCGAGGGTGTTCCGTACCACCTGCGGTGTCGGATTACGGCTCGGGTCCTTCTCCAGAAGTTCGTCCCGCAGTTCCTTCGCCGAGCGGGGTTCGTCATGACCGCTCAGCAGGTCCATCAGCGAGTCCCCGAGCAGAGGCCGGCCCGGCTTCCCCTTCGCGTCGCTCTTCGTCCTGGTCCCCGCTGGAGCCGTCCCACTCGGCGTCGCTGGAGCCGTCCCGCTCGGCGTCGAACGCCGCGTGGTCGCTCCGGCGGCGCTTCGGCGCTTCGCCTTCGCGATCGCGGGCTCGTCCTGTGCCTGCTCCGGCAGACGCGAGGCATCGGCGAAGCCTTCGTACCGCTCAGCGAGGTTGAGGATGTCCGACAGCAGGGCTTCCTCCTGCTTCAGCAGCTCGATCCTCTTCGCCAGCTCCTCCTGGCGCCTGCGGTTCTCCTCCAGTTCCGATGCGACCTGTTCCACGTATCGCGATCGGAGCTCGGCCGCTGCTTGGCTGCTCACACCTTCACTCCCTTGATATGGACGACGCGATGTCGACGCCGGACGGCTCGTCGAACATGTTCGCTCCTCACCATAAGGGCAAACATGCCTCTGCGTGTAGGCACAGGCATGCCAGGGCTTCACACATGTGTATGCGTCAGCACATATCGAACGGTGACTCACACCTCGTGGTCACACCTGCCTTACGTTGACAGCCCGATCGCACACATGTCAGCATCACCACCCGTTGAACGGGCTCCGACGCCGCGGCCGCGCGACACACTCACGCGGTTCCGGCCCGCCCATCCACCCCCATGACTGATCCGCCTGGTCGTCACGCAAGGACCGTTACGGAAATCGGCATCGGGTTCCGGGCTCGTGGCGGGCCGCGGCGGACGGGAAAGAGAGACGGACAGTTGTCCATACGTACGCCGGGACGCGGGTCCCGGCGCAGACCGAGACCTTGGTGGGCGAGCGCCGCGGCGCAGGCCCTGTGCGCGGCGATGCTCGCCTCGCTCGTCACGTTATTCACGCCGCCCGCGCCGGCACAGGCGGTCGAGGACCTCGACCAGCGGGCCATCACGTTCAACATGCAGGGTGGCACCCGATGGGAAACCGTCAGGACGAATCTGACCAAGGACGCCGACGTCGTGGTTCTGCAGGAGGCCACGACCGCCCCCTGGGACTTCACCAAGAGCGAAGTGATCACCGACAACCTCGGTGACACCGCGAAGACCCCGACCGGGCTGCCCAGCCTGAAGTACCGGGTCTACGCCCAGCAATGGGGTGAGCGAAGGAATCAGGGTGTCCTGCTCTACCTGGACGTCCTGGGCAAGGACGCCTGGGGCGCCGGTACCGGCGCCGACACCGGTGATCCGGAAACGGAGAACAACAGCCAGAAGTCCATGGCGATCTGGCTGCGGGACGCGCCCGAGGACCTCAAGGGCCTCAAGGACCGCGTCAAGGTCTTCCCCGCCCAGGACGCGGGCAACAAGTGGATCAGGTCCCGTCCGGCGTTCGGTGTGAAGGTCGGCACCACCTGGTACTTCGACATCCACGCCGCGTCGATCCGTTCCGGTGACACGCCTAACCCTCACACCGTCGCTCTGATCGACACGATCTCCCGGACGATGGCCGGTGAGCGCTGGCGGGCCCTGGGCGACTTCAACAGCTCCGCGGCCCCCACGCGCGGCAGGTTCCCCAACACGTTCTACGCGACGAAGAACGGCAAGCCCGACGGCGCGCCCACCACGACACAGCAGAGCGGCTTCGCGCTGGACTACATGATCGCGAGCGATCAGCTGAAGAACCTCGACGTGTCGACGACCGGCCGGAACGGCGGTTCCGACCACAATCCCGTCAGGTTCGCCCCGCGCAACACCCGCGTGTGCGCCAGTGACTGGAGCGAGCCGACGCGCTACAACTACGACGCCGCCGTCCGGCTCGCCGCGCGTGCCGCGCAGGAAGCGTGCGGTCCACCGCCCGCGGTCGTCTCCATGGGGGACAGCTACATTTCGGGCGAGGCGGGACGGTGGGCCGGCAACGCCCCCGCCTCCGCGGTCGGCTCGGCGTGGGGCACCGACCGGGCAGCGGTGAACTGCAACGGTGACGAGAGCGTGTGCGACCACGACCCGTCCAAGGTGTACGGCGACACGTCGTACGACAAGGGCGGAAGCGGGTGCGACCGGTCGGACTCCGCCGAGATCAAGGGCCTGACGGCCGACGACGTACCGCTGGAGCGGCGTTTCAACATCGCCTGCTCGGGAGCGACGACGGACAACGTCACCACGACCGGCTTCAAGGGCCGACGGCCCCAGATCGACGATCTGCGCGACATCGCCCGGAGCAACGACGTGCGCCTGGTCGTGCTGTCGATCGGCGGCAACGACCTGAAGTTCGCCGACATCCTCCAGGACTGCGTCAAGGCGTACTTCTACCCGTCCCTGTTCAACAAGGGCTGTCGCGGCGCCAAGGAGAAGGAGTTCGCCGACGGCCTCGACCCCGTACGGGCCAAGGTCGTGAAGTCGGTCGAAGCGATACGGAACGTGTTGCGCGAGGCCGGGCAGGAGGACGGCTCGTACCGGATCGTGCTGCAGTCCTACCCCAACCCCCTGCCGCTCGGCCGCGACTACCGCGACCCGGAGAACGCGCCGGTCCCGCCTGCCAACTACAGCCGGTACCTGAGTGGCGGATGCCCCTTCCTGGACGCGGACAGCGACTGGGCGCACTCCTCCGTGGTGCCGCGGATCAGTTCCATGCTGCGCGGCGCCGCCGACGAGGCCGGCGTGTCCTTCCTGGACCTGCAGGACGCGTTCGCCGGGCACGAGCTGTGCGGCAGGACGACGCAGCAGGCCGGCAAGGACCACAAGCTCTCCTCCCCGCTGCCCGCCGAGCGCGCCGAGTGGGTGCGGTGGGTGCCGTACCTGGTCGACGGCCTCAAGGACCTGCCCTGGCAGGCCCAGGGGAACCAGCAGGAGGCGATCCACCCCAACCACTACGGCCAGCTCGCCCTGGCCGCCTGCCTGACCAAGATCACGGCGAAGCTCGGTGGGGGCCCGGTGGCCTCGTCCTGCGTGGGCAAGCCGTCCGGTGCTCCCGGCTCCGTCGACGGAAGCGTCGACAGCGGTACGGTGCTGAGCAAGAGCAACCGCCGTGCCCCCGTGGCCGGGCTGCCGGACTGGAGCCGGGCCGGATACCGCGCCGGTGAGGCGCTGCCCACCGCCGCTTCCCGCACCTCAGACCCCACCTGCCACATCACCCCGTCCGAGCTCGAGCAGCGGTTCAAGGTGAGGGCCGACGACGGGCAGGACGACACGGCGGGGCTGCAGAGCGCCATCGACCGGATCCGTAACTCCTGCACGCCGGGCGCGGGCCCCAACAGGCTGTCGGTGATCGAGCTGCCCAAGGGGCGGCTCGACGTCAGCAAACAGCTCGCCGTGGACGCCTCCTACCTGGTCATCCGCGGGCAGGGGTCCGACCCGCAGGGCGGCACGCGGATCGTCTTCCGACCCGACGAGAACACCCGCTACGACAAGCTGACCGAGAAGGGCGAGCGCTGGAACCAGGGGGCGATGGAACACAAGTGTGAGTTCACGACGGGCAACAACGTCGGCACGGGTGGCTGGATATGGCCCGGACGCGGACTGTTCCGGGTGCAGACCCGCGAGGTCGCCGAGAAGTACCTCAAGATCTGCGGCTACCCCTCCAAGATCCCGGAGAACCGCCGTGACCTCTTCGAGGGCTCCGTCAACCAGCACTGGGAGTCGGGTGTCACCGTGGCCGGATCGCCGGCCGACGTCAAGTACGCCGCGCGCCAGGGCGACCGGGTGATCCAGCTGGACCCCAAGGCGAAGATGGACGCCTTCAAGCCGGGCGGCGATCTGTGGGTGGGTGCGGCCAACAGCCTCAAGTTCTACCAGTCCCAGGAGGTCGCCGGGGCCTCGGCGGACGACGGCCGGCTGGAGAACCTCCACATGCGCCAGCAGGTGTTCACCATCGCCTCGGTGGACGCCGCCCGCCACACCGTCACGATCGACAAGCCGCTGGAGTTCGACGTCCCGGTCGACTCCACCTCCGATGGCTCCCCACCGCTGGGGGTGAACGGCAAGCCCTACCCCAGCAAGGTCACCGCGCTGAAGATGATCACCGATGTGGGATTCGAGGACTTCTCCTTCACCGAGGACATCAACGGCCTGTCCAAGCTCGGCGGCGGTACGTATCGGCTCAGCCCGGCCGACGCGGTCCACAACTACGGCAACATGGCACCCGAGTACGCCATGCACGGCATCGTCTTCAAGTGGGCCGCCGACTCCTGGGTACGCGGTGTCCGCGCCGACATGACCGGCTCCCACCCCGTCGTCACCGAGGTGGCCAGGAACATCCAGATCGAGCACAACGTCTTCGACGGTGCCTGGAACAAGGGCAAGGGCGGCAACGGCTACCTGCGCGGATCCCGCGTCTGGGACTCCCTCTACGCCTTCAACACCAGCCGCAACCTGCGGCATTTCACCTTCCAGTGGTCGGCTTCCGGCAACGTCGCCATCGGCAACGACCTCGACTCCGACCTGAACCTGCACGGAGGCTGGGAACACCGCAACCTGTTCGAGAACAACACCGTGCACGTTCCCTACAACCACTCCTCCGGCGAGTGCACCACCAACTGCGGCGGTGAAGGCGGGGCCGGAGACAAGGGCACCTGGTGGCCGATCTACTGGGCCGCCGGCAGCAAGGGCATCGGCTGGTCCGGATCCACCGGCCCGCAGAACGTCTTCTTCCGCAACGCCCTGACCAAGCAGACGGCCCCAGGAGGTCCCTACGAGCCCTACCGGCCCTACGCCGACACCTCCAGGGTGTTCCAGTTCGGTTCCGCCGCCGGCGACGCGAGCGCCTTCCAGCACCTGAAGGGCGCGAACGGCCCCATCCAGGACTGGGCGGACAACGAGCGCGACGACTACACCGGCGGTGACGGCGTCAACGCCTCCAGAGCCGACGCCGGTCGTTCCCTGTTCCTGCGCGACTACCGCTCCTGAGTTCGACCCGTGTCCGTGCGCGCCCGTTTCCAGCGGATTTCGGCCCGCTGGAAACGGGCGCGCCGCGTATGGCTCCCTGGCACACGATGATGAACCGACGCCTTATGGAGTTCGACGACAGGCCGCCCCTCCGCCTGCGCACGGGGAACCCGTTCTTCATCCCGGAAGGCGCCGTCCACAACGCCCGCAACGTCGGCACGGTGACGACGCTGATGCTCTCCACGTACGTCGTCGACGAAACGAAGCCCCTCGTGACCACCTACCAGAGGGCTGCGGAGTGCCGTTTCCCGATCACTCGGATCGCGCTCTCCGGTCGGTGAGAAGGTCCGCGGTGGTGACGTCCCAGTCGACTCCGGAGAGCTCATGGCCGGCGGGAACGAGCGCGTAGGTGTGATCGAGCCACTCCGAGAGCGGTGGTATCGGCAGTTCGAACAGCGCCGCCATGTCGCCGGAGACCAGCTGGAGCCACGCGGTCGCCCGGTTCTCCGGATTCTCCAGGTGCTCCGGATTCGACGGCCAGATCTGGATGTCCCCGATTCCGCTCCTCGAGCGCAGGCCCTGCCGGAGCAGGTCCCGTCCGATGCGCCACAGGGCGCGCGGACCGCCCTCGACGCGGAACTCGACACACACGATCAAGGGGGCTCGCGGGTCGAAGCCGAACTCGGCCCGGATCGCCTGGCGTGCCGAGAGGCTCAGCACGCGCTCGATGTCCAAGGCCAGGTGAGACCGACCGTGCCGTGCCGTTCGGTCGGTGTGTACGCCTGGTTCGTAGCCGCTCATGACGCGTGGGTCCTTACCTGTGGGGGAAGCCGGTCCGGCTCACTCTCGTCCCCTGCGGAGCACCACGCATCAGTAAGTTGACCGCCGAAATCAGGCCCCGGCCGCGTGCGGCGGTCGGCGGCGTTAAGTCATTCGACTGCCCAGGGCGTCGCGCAGCGCGGCCCTGGAGGTGATGCCGAGTTTGGGGAAGACCCGGTAGAGATGGGAGCCGACGGTGCGCGGTGACAGGTGCATCCGTGCGCCGATCTCCTTGTTGGTCAGGCCGCCGGCGGCGAGATCCGCGATCCGGCGTTCCTGCCACGTCAGTGCCGCGAGGCACGCCGCGGAAGGGGAGGGGGAGCCGGGCGCACCGGCGGCACGGAGCTCGGCCCGGGCTCGTTCGGCCCAGGGGGGCGTGCCGAGGCGCTCGAAGGCTTCGGCGGCGAGCGTGAGGGTGTGGCGTGCGGCTTTGCGCCCTTGGGCGTGGCGGAGACGGATGCCGTGGGCGAGGCGGACGCGGGCGAGTTCGAAGGGGAAGCCTGCGGCGCCGGGGTGGGTTTCGGCGCGGTGGTACATGTCATCGGCTTCGGCGGGGTCGGTGGCGGTCATGGCGAGGGCGCCGTAGGTGAGGAGGGCGAGGCGGGGGGAGACGGCGGGGAGGCCGGCGTGGTGTGCGGCGAGGGCGTGGCGGCGTGCTTGTTCGGTGCGGCCGGTGTGGAGGGCCGCCTCGACGAGGTCGAGGAGGGTGCGGGAGGCCTGGTGGGCGTAGGAGGTGAAGGTGCCGGGGGATGTGATGCCGATGGCGTGGAGGTACGCGGCTTCGTAGTCGCCTTCGGTGAGGGCGGCGGCGGTGCCGATGGCGTCGGCGATCTGGGTGAGGAATCCGACGCCGCGGGGACGGGCCCAGGTGTCGACGGTGGCCTGGAGCTCTCGTGCGCGTTCGGTCCGGCCGCGCATCGCGGCGAGGAGGCCGAGGTACGCGTGTGTGTGGTGAGCGAACAACGCGTAGTCGTGCGCCGTCGTCAGGTCCAGGGTGCGCTGTCCGGTCCGTTCGGCCTCGTCCCACTCCCCCACCGCCATCTGGTCGAGCATGATCAGATGCAGCATGGTCATGGCCGATGCCACGGCCCCGGTCTCCACCTCGCGGTCGACGGTGCGCTGGAAGTGCGAGCGGTACTGGCCGAGGGTGTCGACGTGGTAGGCGGCGACGCCCAGGCGGGTGGTCTCCCACGGTTCGAGAGTGTGGAGACCGGCGAGGGCGCGCTCCAGCCGCTCGCGCACGCCGGTGCCGCGACGCACCACGTCACCCCAGGCGTCCTCGTAGATACGGGAGTTCGGGCACACCAAGTCGCCCAGGGAGCCGAGCAGCTCGTGCGTCCGCTCCCACGACGTCTTGTCGCTCGCGTACTGGCTGATGGCCAGGAGCAGGTTCACCAACCGGGTGAGCACCTCGTTCGGTTCCCGCGCTCCGCCGTCACGGATGTTCTCGATCGCCGCCGTGATGTGACACTGCGCGGACCGCACGTCTCCGTCCTCGTACAGCGCGACGTAGGCCGAGGTGAGGACCGAGGCCGGGGATTCGCTCGTCCCTGTCGTGGTGTCGGAGCGGACCAGTTGCCGAGCCCGGTCCAGCAGCCCGGCCTGGCCGGCGACGAACGCCGCGTCGCCCAGTCTCCGGGACCGTTCCTCGTGGCTCCGGCTCAGCTCCGCCGCCCGGGTCAGCCAGGAGACGGCGGTCAGCGAGGCGCCGCGCAGGGTGGCGGAGTCGGCGGCCGCGTCCAGCGCTGCCGCGACCCGCTCGTCGGGGTCGATCACGGAAGCCGCCAGGTGGATGGCGCGTCGTTCCACGTCCTCGCCGTGCACGTGTGCGAGGACCGCGTGGGCGGCGCGACGTTGGCCGGCGGTCGCCGTCTGGACGACCGCCGACCGCACCAGAGGGTGCCGGAAGACGAAGTCACCGCTGAGGGGATCGATGTCCAGCAGGCCGCGTGCCGCCGCCTCGTCGGCGTCCGTCATGCGGTAGCGCGTGCCGCGGCCGTGCCCGGTCGCCGTGCCCGCTCCGACGCCGTCCAGGGCGCCGCGCAGCAGTTCCGCGCGTACGGCGTCGTCGAGTGCCGCGATACGGGCGCCGTACACATGCTGGAGGCGCAGGGGCAGGGGGAGGGACAGGGGTGTGCCGATGTGTCCGGGCGATTCCCCCCGGTCGCTCGCTGCCCGGCCACCGCGCGTCACATGGGACGGCAGCTCCAGCAGAGCCAGGGGGTTCCCCTGGGCCTCGTCCAGGATCAGACGACGGATCCGGGGATCCAGCCCGGGGTTGCGCAGGTCCAGGAGCCGCTCGGAGGCATTCTCCGACAGTGTGGTCACGGGCAGTTGCGGGAGCGCCGCCGTGTCGAAGCCGGAGGGTACGTCGGAACGCAGGCCGACGAGGAGCCTTACCGGGCCACCGCTGAGTCTTCGTCCCACGAACCCGCACACCTCGATGCTGGAGGTGTCGAACCACTGGCCGTCGTCGAGTATCAGCAGGAGGGGTTTCCGCGACGCCGCGAGGGAGAGCAGGTCGAGGACGGCGATACCGAGTGTCATGACCGAGGGCGGCGCGCCCTCGCTTCTGCCGAAGACGACGTCGAAGGCCCTTCGGTGACTGTCGTCCAGCTGGTTGACGCAGGAGAGCAACGGATGCAGGAACTGGTGGAGGCCGGCGAACGGCAGCTCCGACTCGGCCTCGACGCCGACCGCCCTTATCACCCTGTGTTCCTTGCCCGAGGCGAGGTAGGCGACGTGGTCCAGCAAGGTGCTCTTGCCCACGCCCGCATCGCCCCGCAGGACGAGAGCCCGGCCCCCGGTGCCCGTCACGAAGCCGGACAGCGCCTCCTGCTCGGACTCGCGGCCGATCAGCGCCCCGTCGATCGACTCCATCGTCCTCACTTCCTCCTCCGCTTCCTCCCCCGTTTCCTCCTCCACTGAGCTTCACTGAGCTCCACTGAGCCGGCCCGTGCTCGGACGCTGTCGCGGCCGTTCGAGCGCGTGCAACCGAGGACCGCGCCCGTGTCAGGACGCTCCGATGCCGTGGAGCAGGGTGTCGACGACGACGTCCGCCGCCTGACCGGGACTCAGCTCGGGCATCTGCCGTGACACCAGGTGCATGAGCTGGGGCAGCAGCGCGCTCGCCCACCCCTCGGGGTGGTCGCGGCGCAGGAGGCCCTCGTCGGTGGCCCGCCGCAGAAAGGCCTCGACCTGGCGGACGGACGCGTCCCTGCGTCGGCGGACGTCCTCGTCGGTGAGCATGCGGGCGAGATCGACGGGCCAGGCGCGGTTGACGGCGATGACGTTCTCGACGTAGCGGTGCAGGGCGACGGCGACGGGCGCCTCCCGCAGCCGGGCGTCTTCGATGGCCTGTTCGACGGCGGTGAGACGGGCTTCGTAGATGGCGGTGAGGAGTTCCTCGCGGGAGGCGAAGCGCCGGTAGACGGTGCGCCGGTCCACGCCCGCCGCCGCCGCGATGCCGGCGATGCTGGCGCCGGGGTCGGTGGCGAGCATGCGGGCCCCTGTGGTCAGGACGGTTTCCAGGTTGCGCGCTGCGTCGGCTCTCACCGAACCGAGTCTAGCGCCACAGACTGACGGCGCGGACACATGTAAGTGCTACATTGGCGTGACAGTTAACGGATCGTCGGAACGAACCGGCACCACTGGAAACCGACATCACTGGAAGAGGGAAAGCACGTGATCATCTACGGTCGGCTTTTCATCGGGGGCTCCTGGGTCGAGCCGAGCGCCCCGGACCTGCTCGACATCGCCTCGCCGCACGACCGGTCCGTGGTCGGCCGCGCCGCCCAGGCATGGCCGGCGGACATCGACCGAGCGGTGTCCGCGGCGCGGGCGTCCTTCGAGACGGGCGCTTGGCGTCTGACCCCGCCGGCCGAACGGATCGCGGCCTTACGGAGGTTCAACGCGCTGCGCGAGGAGAACGCGGAGGAGATCGCGCACCTGATCTCCCTGGAGAACGGTTCGGCCGGATGGTTCACCCGCGCCGGACAACTGGGCCTGACCCGGCAGGCGAACGCCTACCTGAAGGCGGCGGAGGATTTCGGCTGGGAGGAGACGCTCGCCCCCTCCGACCCGGCGTCCCCCGTGCGCAGCGTGGTGCGCCGTGAGGCGGTCGGTGTCGTGGCCGCGGTGATCCCGTGGAACTCGCCGTTCTCCTCGGCCACCTCGAAGATCATCCCCGCTCTGCTCGCCGGTAACTCCGTGGTGCTCAAGGTGTCCCCGGAGAACTCGCTGAGCATGGGCTTCCTGGCCGGCCTGCTGGAGCGGGTGGGCCTGCCCGAGGGCGTGATCAGCGTCCTGCCGGCGGACCGGGAGACCAGTGAGTACCTTGTGTCGCACGAGAAGGTCGACAAGATCGCCTTCACCGGCTCGACGCGGGCCGGCCGCCGCATCGCCTCGATCGCGGGCGAGCAGCTCAAGCGGGTCAGCCTGGAGCTGGGCGGCAAATCCGCCGCGATCATCCTCCCGGATGCCGACATCGAGAAGGCCGTCGCGGGCGTGAAGTACGGCTCGCTGCTCAACAACGGCGAGTCATGTGTCGCGCAGACCAGGATCCTGGCACCGCGCGCCCGGTACGAGGAGGTCGTGGCCGCGCTGAAGGAACTGGTGGAGTCGCTGGGGGTCGGCGACCCGAACGCCCCCGGCACCTTCATCGGCCCGATGATCCGCCCCGATCAGCAGGAGCGCGTGCGCGACTACATCCGGCTCGGCATCGAGGAGGGCGCCCGCCTGGTCACCGGCGGCCCGCAGATCCCGGCGGGCCTGGAGAAGGGCAACTACGTCACACCCACCGTCTTCGCCGATGTCGACAACTCCATGCGCATCGCGCGGGAGGAGATCTTCGGCCCGGTCCTCGTCGTCATCCCCTACGACGACGAGGACGACGCCGTCCGCATCGCCAACGACTCCGAGTACGGCCTCTCCGGTGGCGTCTGGTCCTCCGACGAGAAGCACGCCCTGGCGGTCGCCCGCCGCGTCCGCACCGGCACCGTCACGGTCAACGGTGCCTCCCTCGGCTTCGACGGCCCGTTCGGCGGCTTCAAGGCCAGCGGCATCGGCCGCGAGTACGGCACGGTCGGCCTCGGTACCTACACCGAGTACAAGACCATCACCGTGTGACCCGCCATGCGACCCGTCGTATGACCCGTCGTGTGACCCGCTGCCCGGCACACGCGAACGGCATCACACCCGAGGCGTCGTCACGCCCGGACGACGTGGTAGCTCAGCGCCGCCCACGGAAGGTCGGACTGCGCGAGAGACCCGGTGGCCCACGAATAGGCGCCGGTGCAGCCGGCTCCGGGGTGCAGCACCACGGACGCGGAGCCGGAGACGACCTGAACGGAGCGGGCCGACGCCGGCAGGGTGTGACACGTACCGAAGTCGTCGAGGTCGACCTTCGCCACCGTCCCCGTTCCGTGGGTACCCGAGTAGAGGTACGCGCCCTCCCGTAACGGCGGCCAGTCGGCGGCGTACGCCGTCCCGGCCCCAAGGCCGATCAGAGCCACGGCCGTGGTGAAGGCAGCGGCGGTGGCGCGGAGTTTCGCCCTGGGGATGAACATGCGAACACCTTTCGTGTGTGACGAGACCGGTGGAGACCCGGTGGAGACATCGGCCGCCCGGCTCGTCCGGCTCGTCCGGCCCCTCCGGCTCGTCCGGGTGAGTGCGGCCGACGATGAACTCTCGCATGTTCAACGGTATGTCGGTGAGGGCAATACCGGTCACACATACGTGTGACGGCTGGTGTGGCCCGACAGGTGGTCACACCTCCGGGAGGGGCGAAGCCGCCCTCACGCATACGTGTCTCCTGTTAACGTATGGTCAGCACCCATACACAGCACCGTCCATGTGATCCAGACGCGGCACAGCCAGGCAGCCGTTCGGTGACGCCGAGTCTCAATGCGACCCGGAGAGAAGAAACCTATGACATTCAAACCGTTCAAGCTGACGGTTGCCGCTTTCACGAGTGCAGTCGCCGGAGCGGCCCTGCTCTTCTCGGCGGGACCGGCGTCCGCGGACAACCCTCCTTACAGCGACTGCCCGGCGTGGGCGCTGTGCCTCTACCAGAACGGCGGCGGAACGGGTTCGAAGGTGGTCGTCACCCCTCCCCCGGCGGGCGGCAACACAAAAATCGTGAGACTCATAAACACCCATTTCCGCAACGGGGAACTGGCCGACAACCAAGTCTCGTCCTGGCTGAACAACTCGCAGTGCTCGGTGCAGTTCTGGGACGACTCCAGCGGGGAGCTCCACCCTTCCGACCTGGATTACGCACCGTCATGGCAGTGGGGCCTGAAGGGTGACTACGCCTTCGGGACCTCCAAGGCGTACAACAACGACAGGATTTCCTCCTTCCGTTTCTACTGCCCGTAGATAGGGAGCGCGGGGCACTCGACCGGACGAGCACGCGCCGCCCACGCGTCCGGGTAGCCGGATCTGGCGGGTGGGCGAGCGGTTGGCGTCGGTGGGAGGAGCGGCTCGGAAAGCAGGGCCCACACGCTACAGGGGGGACGCGCGGGCATGGGATCAGCGGTAGCCGGTCAGGCCGTCCACCAGCTCCTCCTCGTCACCGTCACGCCGTGCGTAGAGGGCCTGCTGGAGGGCGAAGGTGCCGCGGATGGCGGCGATGCGCCCTCTCACGCCCTCGTCGACCCCGTGCAGGGCGAGGACTTGCCGGAGGAGTTCCTCGCCGTAGCCGGCGCCGATGGCGGCGAGGTCCTCGGCGGGGTCGCCGAGGGAGACCTCGTCCCAGTCGACGACGCCGCTCAACCGGGGCAGCCCGTCGATGGTCTCCCACAGGACGTTCTCGCCGCCGAGGTCGCCGTGCACGACGGCGGCGGTGAGGTGCGGGAGGGCGTCGAGGACGGCCAGTTCCCGCTCGGCCCGCTCGCGGCCGGCGGGGGACATCAGCGGGAAGAGCTCCGCGCTGACGCCGTCCGCGAACTCCCGCCACTCCCCCTCCGGTGCCTCCGGCAGGGCCGCGCGCACCTTCTCCTCGGCACCCGCCGCGGCGAGCCCGGCGCAGGACGGCGGCCCGCTCGGGCAGCCGGGCCGCGGCGGCCTCGGTGCGGGCGAAGCACACCACGCGCCCGGTGCCGATCACCACATGGTGGAACTGCCCTTGGTGCACGGTCCACTCGTCGAGCTTGTCACCGGACAGCAGCCGCTCCAGCAACGCGCGGTGCTTCTCGAGAACCTCCATGATCAGCGCCTTCTCCTTACGGTTACCGGTTTCGAGGTATGACGGTGGATCCGATCGGATACACGACATGCTGCGGCACCTGTGGTTCCCGGTGACCGGGATCGCCGACCTGCGGATCGGCATCACGAGCGGCGCCCTCCTTGGGCGAGGACCTGGTGGTCTACGGCGGCGAGCGGCCCAATGAGGGGCGGCTACGGCGCCCACGCCGACGACGAGCTGTCGGGCACGCGTGAGGATTCGGTCACCGAGGGGCCCGTCTCGCGGCGACGCCTGGCCCAGAACGGGGTGTCCCAGCGTTTCTCGCTCCCGTAGCAGATGCGGCGCGCGTGGAGGTATTCCTCATGGCTTGACGCGATCCGTTCCGCGTAGGCGTCCAATGCCCCTGAGGAGCCCGCGGCATCGGCGTTGACGGCGTCGGCAGCTGTGATACCGGTGGCCAGAGCGGTGAGAATGCCACGTGCCGCGATCGGATCCGATGCGGTGGCGGCATCACCGACCGCCGCCCAGCCCGGTCCGGCCGCAGGATGGGTGCAGGATGTCGCTGCCCGTACGACGCGCAGCCGACCCTGGAGCGGTACGGCGTGGCGTACGCGTCCGCGGACATGCGTGGTCGTCATGAGCTGCTTCCACCAGCGCTCGGGAGTGTGGAGTGCGCGTTGCCCGACGAGGTCGGCATCTGTCATTGCCATGACGACACATGCGCCTGCGGACAGCGGTGCTGTATACCACCAGCCCAGGGCAGCTGACTCGACAAGCGACGTGCGGGGAACCTCTCGGCGCGAGGCACCGGGCGGCAGGAGCGCCGCGACCGCGACCAGATGATCGGTCCGGGTGACGGCGGTCCCGGTGTGACGGGCGAGGCACGCGGCCGCGCCGGTGGCGTCGAGGAGATACCGGGCGTGGATCGTCGTGGCACCGACGACGACCTGCCACTGCCCGCCCACTCTTCGTGCCGACCTGACCCGACCGGTCAGTTCATGGGTGCCCGCCCGGCGGGCGGCATCGGTGAGTGTGCGGTCGAAGAGGACACGGTCGAGGTGCCACCCCGCTCCGTAAGGGCTGAAGAGGAAATCGGTTTCGGTGAGCGTGTCGTTCCCCCAGGCCGACTGATTGCCGAAACACGGTGTGTGCGGTCCGGTGGTGATCCGGTCGAGTACACCGAGGCGCGCGAGCAGCGGCCTGGCTTCCGGTGCCAGGCTCTCCCCGGGCTTCCATCGGGGCATGCGGCCGGGATCGACGACAAGGACGGCAGCACCGTGGCGCCGAAGGGTGATGGCGGCGGCGTTGCCCGCCGGTCCTCCGCCGGCGATCAAGACGTCACAGGCCAGGTCAGGAGCGCGGGTGCCCATCAGTGAACGGCGCCCATGCCGGTGATGTCGGGTCGGCTGATCGCTGTGGCGGCGGCGACCGCCTTCTCCGCCGGCACCGGCGAGGAGAGCAGGACCCGGGCCTGTGGGGGCGTCAGGTCCGGAAGCGGGCAACCGGCTGCGATCCAGGCGACAGCGATGTCGTGACCGGTCTTCCCCGTGCCCGGTACCACTGCGGCGTATGCCTGGCCCATCGGCTTCGTGGGGGCGAGCAGGTCTTGGATGAAGGAGCTCTGGTCGGGGTTGCCGGGCGAGACGAGCGAATTCTCCGGATGGGCGATGGCGCTCAGGAGCGAGGCGGTCGGCTGAGTGAACCACCAGGCCACCGACTCCTTCCTGGTCCGCGTGGGGTCCGTGGGATCCGGGCCGGTGATGAGGGTCCGGGCATGCGCGACGGCGCCTGTCTGACGTGGACGCAGGGTGTCGACCAGCAGGATCATCGCCTCGAGCGGCGTGAGCTCCGGCTTCGGCTTCGAGGGGGCCGCGAGCCAGCGTGTCCACTGGCGCCAGAGCTCCAGCTCGGCGTCGTTGAACACCTTGTACATGGGGCCGGTGTACGTGGTCAGCGCGAAGAAGGGGCTGTTGTCCGGGTCGCCGGCCTGGATGAACCCGGACTCCTGGAGTTCCCGGAGCAGACCGGACGGGTCCAGGAACCAGTCGTTGAGATGGTTCTCGCCCAGCTGCTTCCCGTCGTGGTTGAGGGAGGCGAACGGCGCCTTGTGGTTGATGAGGTCGATCAGCCGGTCTTCCGGAGTGGGCGGGTTGTCCACCAGCGCCCTGAGGTCATTGCCCAGATTTCCGGTGGTGGCGAAGGCCACGTAGCCGTTCCAGATGCGCTGCCACTGTTGCTGGACGGCCTCGTCACCGCCACGGTTGTAGACCTCTTCCAGATACTGGATGACCGCATCGCGGGCCTTGGCACCGTGCCCCGCGGCCGCATTGTCGATACCGATGTGCATCTTGTAGAACTGCGAGCTGATGCCGTGGTAGTCGAACAACTTCACGTCCGGCGCCACCCCCACCACCTCCCACTCCAACTGCACTGTCATCCCGAGAATCTCGGGGAAGAACTGCTGCGAGTGCTGGGAGATCGCCAGCAGGAAGGCGCCGACGGTGTATGCCGAGTCGAGCATTTCGGGCAGCATCGCGAACTCGTAGGAGTCCACCGGCGGCAGGTACAGGCCCACGCTGTGCAGTAGGTCGGAGTAGAGGTTCGAGTGGTTCAGAGCAGGATCCCCGCCGCCCATCTCATCCATCCAGATGGCGAACAACAGTGAGTGGACCCCGCTGATCGGCCCGACCGGGATGGCATTACGCAACCAGGCACCGTCAAGCAGGTTGAACGGCGCGAACTGCCGGATCCGCTCGACCAGATCGCGGCGGCTGGGGAACGTCGGGTCCGCCGCCGGGTCGGAAGCATCGGCATCCTGGACGAGCTGCGTGTAGATGAGCTGCAGCCGCGCTTCGAACGCATCGCTCGTATACCGGAACGGGCGCAGCGTCAGCGGACACGTCGGATCACCCTGTGTCGCCACCGCGTCGTCGAGGACCGACTTCGCGTAGTCCCGGGCATCCTTGGCGTGCTCGGGAAACCGGTCGGGGTGCTGCAGGACGTAGAACCACTCGCGGTCGCTGAGTCCGACCTTCTCGGCACGTTCGGTCTCCACCAGTACCGTCTCGCCCGCCACACCGGTGCGGGCGACGACGAAACCGAGACTGCTCCACTTCTCGACCATGTCATTGTCGCCCGCGTGCTCGCGGATCACGCTCCAGTGTTTCACGCGGTCCTGATAATGCTGCTTGCTCTCACCCGGCAGAGGATCGAGGTCGGGCGTCTGGACCGGCTGGACTCCCACACCGCGCGCCCAGGGTCTGCGCCAGGTGCTCAGCTCCGTCGACCTGGCGCTGCCCTGTGCGTCCCGGATAAGACCGCGGTACTGCTCTTCGGGCAGCACGTCATCCGGGCGTTGAGCCGGCCACCAGTGGGTGTTGCACTCGTAGAAGTCGGCGTGCCACGGGACGGCCATGTACTTGGTGACGTCTCCTGCCGTCAGGTCCTCGCGCAGCCGGAACGGTCCGGCCCAGGTGGCGGGTTCGTCGGCGATGAACGTCATCTCGATGCCCGGGAAGAACGGGCCTCCGACACATGATTCGAGTGCGGCCCGTACGAGTGCGTGTGGCTGGTCGGCGACAGGCAGGCCGTCCAACGGCACGGGTTCGGCGGCGCTCGTGCCGTCGGCGATGAAGTCGCCTGCGGCCCAGCGGCGCAGCCGTTCGTACTGTCCGGGCAGGATCGTGAACCACGTACGGGGCTTACCGTTGATCGGGTCGCCGTCGTTCCCCGCGAGCTGGGGCATGAACGCGTAGTTCGCCTGGGTCACGTCCTCGGCACCGGGGGTACGGAGCCGGTTGAACACGGCGTTCCGGAAGTCCGCGTCCTCGGAGGCGTTCGATGCCAGGCGTGCCAGGCGTTCCGGATCGAGGAAGTCGCCCGGTCCGTTCTCGCCGTGTCCGCGCAGCGCGTTCGCGTTCACCCAGGCGTATCCGCACATGCGGGCGAGCACCGGGTAGACGTCCCGGCTGAACGACACCTCCGCCGCCGGGGGCACCCAGCCGGCCTGCTCGGCGACCTCCCGGGTGACGTCGTAGAGCGTCACCAGGTTCTGGGTGTCCGGAGCGAAGTCGGGCGGCGCGACGATCACCCAAGCGGATGTCACCGGGATCGTTCGCCCGCCGGCGGTCACCGTCGCCGTGACCGGACCGTCGGAGACGTCGTCATGCCAGAAATCGTTGTTCGCATAGGTCACCAATGGGTTGTTCGGCTTCGCGGACGCCGCGTGCCCGAATCCGCCCAGCACCAGGAGCCGGCCCGTCTCGTCCGTACGCAGTTCTCCGAGCGGGACCGGCGTGCCGAGGAACGTTCCCGTATCGAAGCGTGCACCGCTGCCATCGGCATTCGGACCATTCACACTGCGGACCCCGGGGGTGATCATCAGTGCCGCGCGTGCCTGCGCGTCGGCCGGATCCACCTGCTGATTGCGCAGGTTGTCCGCAGAGTCCGACTGGTGGAATCGCCCGTGGAACTTGTACCAGGCCGCCTTCTTGTTCGCCAGCTCGACCGACCACGTCACCTCCGCGTCGGCCGCGGTCACCTCTCCCAGGACGTTGTGGTCCTTGTCGTACCCGTAGATACGAAAGCGCGCCGCCTGGCGCTTCACCCGTCCTTGCGCGTCTTTGAATCCCCCCACCGGGTTCCCGCGGACCCCTGGCGCCTCCGGGCCTACGAAGAATTCATCCGGGCTATTGCCGACACGGGCCACTCCCAACGTCGGGTGAATTTCGCAATAGGCAATGTCATCGAGATTCACAGCAGCCTCCGCACAAGACACATCAGTAGCAGCCCGGACACCGACACCTGTCCGGCTTGGTTTTTGCTCCGCCGCGCGGGAATCCGCCGCAAACCATATAGTCACGCACTCGTGCTGCCGCAAAGACATACGCCGCGCCGAGATGGCCGGGAGGATTGTCAGCCGGACACCCCCGCCCGGCGGATCCGATCAAGAGCACGCCGTTCTCCGCGCCCGGCGGCCATTCCACCAATGGCGGTGACAACTCACGCCGCGCACCCGAACGGCGCAGCGTCCCAGGGCACCCCAGATGAAGGCCGCAAGATACCCGGACTCCCTTGAGAGCAGGACACCCGGGCGGCGTCGTCGACACGGGCGACGACTGTCGCGTCTCAGGCGATTTGGTCCTGTCTCAAACGATCTGAGCCGATTCACTTATGGGGTCCAGCCAAGATGCCCACATACACTTGCCATTTCACCCGAAGCATCCATTCGCCGCTCGAATGGCCGGGAGTGACTCTAGGTCAGGCGCAAGCTCGATGGGAGCATGGGCATGCCAAGAAGTGGGCATCGATCATCTCGATGACTTCCAGGGGGAATTATGCGGATACATACCCGTATACGCACGGCCTCGGCTGCGCTCGCCGTTGTTGCGGCTAGCCTCACGTTCACCACCGTCGGAACCGGATCCGCCAATGCGGCGAGCTGTCCCCCAGGTGGCCAGGTGCTCGGAGCCATCCAGAGCATCAAGGTGGGCACGCAGACCATCGGCCAGTTCTACCTCGGGTGGAACTGCAACGGCGCCTACACCGAGGTCAACCTGTGGAACACCAACTACGTCAACAACTGGAGTTTCGGCCAGGTCGACGTGAAGTCCAGCTCGAACAGCTCTGTGAACTCGAACAAGCCGGTGCTGAACAACGGCACGTATTGGTTTGACGCCGGGTACATTCCA
>NZ_JBTOLC010000064.1:0-26577 GCF_054551825.1 Streptomyces sp. L500 | reverse complement strand
ACCCAGCGTCGTACCCGTACCGTGCGCCTCCACCGCATCCACATCAGAGGCCGACAACCCCGCGCTCGCCAGCGCTTGGCGGATCACCCGCTGCTGCGAGGGGCCGTTCGGCGCCGTCAGACCATTGGACGCGCCGTCCTGGTTGACCGCCGAACCGCGCACGATCGCCAGCACGCGGTGGCCATTGCGTCGCGCGTCCGACAGCCGCTCCAGGACGAGCATGCCGACGCCTTCCGCCCAGCCGACGCCGTCGGCGGCGTCCGCGAACGCCTTGGAGCGGCCGTCCGCCGCGAGGCCGCGCTGGCGGGAGAACTCCACGAACGTCGTCGGCGTCGACATGACGGTCACACCGCCGGCCAGTGCCAGCGAGCACTCGCCCGAGCGCAGCGCCTGCGCCGCCCAGTGGAGGGCGACCAGCGACGACGAGCACGCCGTGTCCACCGTCACCGCCGGGCCCTCCAGGCCGAAGGTGTACGACACCCGGCCCGAGGCGATGCTGGCGGCGCTGCCGTTGCCCCGGAAGCCCTCGAACTGGTCGCCGACCAGCATGTTCGCGTAGTCGTTGTACATGACGCCGGCGAAGACGCCGGTCCTGCTGCCGCGCAGCGACACCGGGTCGATGCCCGCGCGCTCGATCGCCTCCCAGGTCGTCTCCAGCAGCAGTCGCTGCTGCGAGTCCGTCGCCAGGGCCTCGCGCGGGCTCATCCCGAAGAATTCCGGGTCGAACCCGCCCGCCTCGTGGAGGAAGCCGCCGGAGCGGGTGTAGGAGGTGCCGGGGACGTCGGGGTCGGGGTTGTAGAGGGCCTCGACGTCCCAGCCGCGGTCGGTCGGGAAGCCGGAGACGGCGTCCACGCCCTCCGACACCAGCCGCCACAGGTCCTCGGGGCCGGTCACCCCGCCCGGGTAGCGGCAGCTCATGCCGACGATCACGATCGGGTCGTCGGCCACCGCCGGCAGCGTGCTCACGGCCGCCGAGGGCGCGGCCTCCGGCTCCGTGCCGAACAGCTCGTCCAGCAGGAAGGCCACCAGGGCCTCCGTGGTCGGGTAGTCGAAGACCACCGTCGCCGAGAGGCGCAGGCCCGTGGCCGCGTTCAGCCGGTTGCGGAGTTCGACGGCCGTCAGGGAGTCGAAGCCGAGGTCCTGGAAGGCGCGTGACGGGTCCACGGTGTCCGCGTCCGCGTGGCCGAGGACGACGGCGATCTGGCCGCGGACCAGGTCCTGGAGCACCTCCCGGCGCTCGACCGGGCCCAGCCCGGTCAGGCGGCCCACGAGTCCGGCGGCCGCCGCCGAGGCCGTCGCCGCCGAGCGGCGGGCGCGGCCCCGGACGAGGCCGCGCAGGAGAGCGGGGGCGTCGCCCTGGGCCCGCAGGGCGGGGAGGTCGAAGCGGACGGGCAGGACGATGGCGTCGTCCACCGTCAGCGCGGCGTCGAACAGGGCGACGCCTTCGGCGGGGGTGAGTTCGGGCATGCCCGAGCGGGCGATGCGCCGGATGTCGACGTCCGACAGGGTGCCGGTCATGCCGCCGTCCTGGGTCCACGGACCCCAGGGCATGGAGACGGCGGTGCGGCCGGTGGCGCGGCGGTGCTGGGCGAGCGCGTCGAGGAAGGCGTTGCCCGCCGCGTAGTTGGCCTGGCCGGGGCCGCCGAAGACTCCGGAGACGGAGGAGAAGGTGATGAAGGCGTCGAGGTCGAGGTCCCGGGTCGCCTCGTGGAGGTGCCAGGCGGCGTCGGCCTTCGGGCGGAGGACGGTGGCGAGCCGGTCGGGCGTCAGGGCCTCCACCACGCCGTCGTCCAGCACTCCGGCCGTGTGGATCACGGCCGCGACGCGGTGCCGGGAGACGAGGTCGTCCACCGCCGCCCGGTCCGTGACGTCGCACGCTTCGACGGTGACCTGGGCGCCCCGGTCGGTCAGTTCGCGGGCCAGTTCTTCGGCGCCTTCGGCGGCGGGGCCGCTGCGGCTGACGAGGAGGAGGTCGCGTACGCCGTGGGCGGTGACCAGGTGACGGGCGACGGCGCGGCCGAGGCCGCCCGTGCCGCCGGTGACGAGGACGGTGCCGTCCGGGGTCCAGGGGGTGACCGTGGTCTCCCGGTGCGTGGCCCGGGTCAGTCGCGCGGTGAGGAGCTCGCCGTCGCGGAGGAGCAGTTGCGGCTCGTCGGGGGTCAGGGCGAGGGCGTGCGGGAGTGCGGTGAGGCAGGCCGCCTCGTCGCCTTCCAGGTCGAGCAGGCCGAAGCGGTCCGGGTGCTCGGAGCGTGCCGAGCGCACGAGGCCCCACGCGGCCGCCGCGGCGAGGTCGTTGCCGGCCGTGGCTCCTCGGGTGACGAACACCAGCCGTGCCCCGGCGAACCGCTCGTCCGTCAGCCATGCCTGTACGAGTTCCAGCACCCGGGCCGTCACCGTGTGGACGGAGTCCACCACGGCGTCCGGGTATCCGTCGCCCGCCACGGGGACGAGCACCGTGTCCGGTACGTCGCCGGCCTCGGCCAGCGCCGCCAGGTCCGTGTGGTGGACGAACCGTTCGGGGTCGGTGACGGCGAACGTCTCGGTGCCCACGACCGTGACGCCGCCCGGTCGCGGCACGCCCCGGGGTGCGGGTGTCCAGCGCAGCTGGAACAGCGAGTCCCGGCCGATGGCGCCCGCCGTCGTGCCGGCGCCCGTCAGCCGGTCGGCGCGGTCGGCGGAGACCGCCCGCAGGACGAGCGTCTCGACGGAGGCGACGGGCCCGCCCTCGGTGTCGGCGACGGTCACGGACACCGAGTCGTCGCCCGTGCGGACGACGCGGACTCGGATCGCGGAGGCGCCGGAGGCGTGGAGGGTGACGCCCTCCCAGGAGAAGGGGAGGACGCCTCGTTCCATGCCGTTGAAGGCGGTGACGTGGAGGGCCGCGTCCAGCAGCGCGGGGTGGATGCCGTAGGCGGCGGCGTCGCCCTCACCCGTCTCGGGCAGGGACACCTCGGCGTACATCTCGTCGCCGCGCCGCCAGGCGCGGCGCAGGCCCTGGAAGAGCGGGCCGTAGTCGAAGCCGCCGACGGCCATCCGGTCGTAGAGGCCGGTCAGTTCGACGGGCTCGGCGCCGGCGGGCGGCCAGGCGGTCATGTCGAGGGCGGCCGGGGGCCGCTCCTCCCCCGTGCCGCCGATCACGCCGGTGGCGTGGCGGGTCCAGGGGCGTTCGCCGTCGCCTTCGGGGCGGGAGCGGGCGGTGAGGGTGCGGCGGCCGGTGCCGTCGGCGGGGCCGATGTGGAGTTGCAGCTGGACGCCGGTGCCGTCCTCGGGGAGGACGAGGGGCGCGGCGAGGGTGAGGTCCTCGATGCGGTCGCAGCCGACCTCGTCGGCGGCGCGGATGGCGAGTTCGACGAAGGCGGTGCCGGGCAGGAGGACGGAGCCCAGGACCATGTGGTCGGCGAGCCAGGGGTGGGTGCGGACCGACAGGCGGGTGGTGAGCAGCAGGCCGTCGCCGCCGTCGGGGAGTTCCACGGAGGCGGCGGCGCTGAGCAGCGGGTGGTCGGTCGCTTCGAGGCCGGCGGTGCCGACGTCGCCGGTGGCGGGGGCGGGTTCGGGCCAGTAGCGGCGGTGCTGGAAGGCGTACGTCGGGAGGTCCGTCCCCCGGGCCGCCGTGCCGGTGAAGAGGGCGCTCCAGTCGACGTCCACGCCCTGGACGGACAGGTGGGCGAGGGCGGTGACGAGTGCGGTCTCCTCCGGCCGGTCCTTGCGGAGGGCGGGGACGGCGGGCGTCTCGTCGGGGAGGGTTTCCCGGGCCATGGCGGAGAGGGTGCCGTCGGGGCCGAGTTCCAGGAAGCGGGTGACGCCTTCGGCGTGGAGGGTGCGGATGCCGTCGGCGAAGCGGACGGCTTCGCGGACGTGGCGGACCCAGTAGTCCGGGGAGCGCAGTTGGTCGTCGCCTGCGAGGCCGCCGGAGACGTTGGAGACGACGGTCAGGTCCGGGCGGGCGAAGGTCAGGGCGGCGACGGTGGTGCGGAAGTCGTCCAGCATCGGTTCCATCAGCGGGGAGTGGAACGCGTGGGAGACCCGCAGCCGGCTGGTCTTGCGGCCGTCGCCCTCGAAGTGGGCGCGCAGGCGTTCGACGGCGTCCTCGGCGCCGGAGATCACGACGGAGGACGGACCATTGACGGCGGCGATGGCCACGTCGTCGGTCAGCAGGGGCAGGACTTCGTCCTCGGTGGCGCGGAGGGCGGCCATGGCCCCGCCCCGCGGCAGGGCCTGCATGAGCCGGCCCCGGGCGGCGACGAGGGCGCAGGCGTCGGCCAGGGAGAGGACGCCCGCGACGTGGGCGGCCGTGATCTCGCCGAGCGAGTGCCCGGCGACGTACTCGGGGCGGACGCCCCAGGACTCCACGAGCCGGTACAGGGCGGCCTCGACGGCGAACAGCCCGGCCTGGGCGTACAGCGTCTGGTTGAGGAGGTCCTGGTCCGCGCCCCAGACCACTTCCCGCAGGGGCCGGTCCAGGTGTTCGTCCAGGGCGGCGCACGCGGCGTCGAAGGCGTCGGCGAACACGGGGAAGCGGGCGTGCAGTTCGCGGCCCATGCCCGGGCGCTGGGAGCCCTGGCCGGAGAAGAGGAAGGCCGTTCTGCCCGGGGTGGCCGCGCCCTGGACGAGGCCGGTGTCGGGTTCGCCGGAGGCGAGTGCCGTCAGGGCCCGGGTGAGGGTTTCGGCGCCGTCGCCGAGGACGACGGCGCGGTGCGGGAAGCCGGCCCGGGTCGTCGCCAGGGAGAAGCCGACGTCGAGGGGGTGCCCATCGGTGCGGTCCAGCAGGCGGGCGGCCTGGGCGCGCAGGGCGGCTTCCGTCTTGCCGGAGAGGACCCAGGGCACCACGCCCGGGGTCACGGCGGGTTCCCGCTCCTCGGCGGCGGGCTCGGGCTCGGGTTCGGCCTGCTCCAGGATGACGTGGGCGTTGGTGCCGCTGATGCCGAAGGCGGAGACGCCGGCGCGGCGCGGGCGGCCGGTGGCGGGCCAGTCGAGGCGCTCGGTGAGCAGTTCGACGGCGCCGGCCGTCCAGTCCACGTGCGAGGTGGGCTCGTCGACGTGGAGGGTGCGCGGCAGGACGCCGTGACGCATCGCCATGATCGTCTTGATGACGCCGGCGACGCCGGCCGCGGCCTGGGCGTGGCCGATGTTGGACTTGATGCCGCCGAGGCGCAGCGGCCGGTCGGCGGGCCGGTCCTGGCCGTAGGTGGCGAGGAGCGCCTGGGCCTCGATGGGGTCGCCCAGCGTCGTACCGGTGCCGTGGGCCTCGACGGCGTCGACCTGGTCGGGGGTGAGCTGGGCGTTGGCGAGGGCGGCGCGGATGACGCGCTGCTGGGAGGGGCCGTTGGGGGCGGTGAGGCGGCTGCTGGCGCCGTCCTGGTTGACGGCGGTGCCGCGGACGACGGCGAGGACGCGGTGGCCGTTGCGGCGGGCGTCGGAGAGGCGTTCGACGAGGAGGACGCCGACGCCCTCCGCCCAGCCGGTGCCGTCGGCGCCTTCGGCGAAGGGCTTGCAGCGGCCGTCGGGGGCGAGTCCGCGCTGGCGGGAGAACTCGGTGAAGAGGCTGGTGGTGGGCATCACGGCGACGCCGCCCGCCAGGGCGAGGGAGCATTCGCCGGAGCGCAGGGCGCGGACGGCGAGGTGGAGGGCGACGAGGGAGGAGGAGCAGGCCGTGTCGACGGTGACGGCCGGGCCTTCGAGGCCGAGGGTGTAAGCGATGCGGCCGGACAGGACGCTGGTGGCGCCGCCGGTGAGCAGGTGCCCCTCGGTCTCGTCGGTGCGGGAGGCGAGCGAGCCGTAGTTGGTGTCGGCGCCGCCGACGAAGACGCCGGTGTCGCTGCCGCGCAGGGAGGCGGGGTTGATGCGGGCGCGTTCGACGGCCTCCCAGGCCGATTCGAGGAGCAACCGCTGCTGGGGGTCCATGGCCAGCGCCTCGCGGGGGGCGATGCCGAAGAGTTCCGCGTCGAAGTCGGCCGCTCCGGTGAGGAAGCCGCCCTGGCGCACATAGCTCTTGCCGGGCTTGCCGGGCTCGGGGTCGTAGAGGGCGTCGAAGTCCCAGCCGCGGTCGGTGGGTACGTCGCCGACCGCGTCGACGCCGCCGTCGACGAGCCGCCACAGGTCCTCGGGGGAGGCGACGCCGCCGGGGAAGCGGCAGGCCATGCCGACGACGGCGATGGGCTCGCTGTCCCTGGCCTCGACGGTCTCCAGCCGCTGCTTGGCTCGCCGCAGGTCCGCGGTGACGCGCTTGAGATAGTCCCGGAGCTTGTCTTCGGTGCTGCTGGTCATGGTGCTTGCTTCCTCCCAGTCCGGAAAAAGGGTGTTTTTCGACTGACTGGGCTTGTCAGGCGAGGCCGAGTTCTTTGTCGATGAGGTCGAACATCTCGTCGTCGGTCTCGGCGGCTTCGAGGTCGGAGGCGGCGGGGTCGGCGGCCGTGGGGTCCTCGGCCGTCGTGCCGTCGTCGTCGGCGTCGAGCTTCCACTGGAGTGACTTCAGGCGCTGGAGCAGCCGGGTGCGGGCCTCGCCGTCGAGTTCGCTCGCGGCCACGGCGGCTTCCAGGAGGCCGAGTTCGGTGAAGACGGGCGCGGCCTCGCCGGTGCCGTCGGCGCCGGGGGCGAGGTCGAGCCGTTCGCGGAGGTGGCGGACGAGGCCAAGCGGGGTCGGGTGGTCGAAGATCGCCGTGGTGGGCAGCCGCAGCCCGGTCTCGGCGTTGAGCCGGTTGCGCAGTTCGACGGCGGTGAGCGAGGTCATCCCCAGGTCGAGGAAGCCGCGTTCGGCGTCGACGGCGTCGGCGGAGCCGTGGCCGAGGACGGTGGCGACGTGCCCGGCGACGAGCCGCAGCAGCAGGGCTTCCTGCTTCGCCGCGCTCAGCCCGGCCAGCCGTTCGGCGATCCCCGTCTCGCGGGCACCGTCCCCGCCGCCGCTCGCGGCACGCCGCACGGGGGTGCGGACGAGGGCCCGCAGCAGCGGGGGGACGCCGGCGGGGGCGGAGGCGGCCAGGGCGCGCGGGTCGAGCCGGACCGGCACGAGGAGGGCGCTGTCGACGCCGGAGGCGGCGTCGAGCAGGTCCAGTCCGTGGCCGGTCGGCATCGGGAGCATGCCGGAGCGGGCGAAGCGGTCGAGGTCCACGTCGTCCAGGGTGGCCGTCAATCCACTCGATTCTTCCCAGTATCCCCACGCGAGGGACACGGCGGGCAGGTCCTGGGCGCGGCGGTGGTGGGCGAGGGCGTCGAGGAAGGCGTTGGCAGCGGCGTAGTTGGCCTGGGCCATGCCGCCGGCGACGCCGGCGAAGGAGGAGAAGAGGACGAAGGCGGAGAGCCCGGCCTCGCGGGTGAGCTCGTGGAGGTGCCAGGCGGCGTCGGTCTTGGGCCGCAGCACCCGTTCGGCCTGATCGGGGGTCAGGTTCTCCAGGAGTCCGTCGTCGAGGACGCCCGCGGCGTGGACGACGGCGGTCAGCGGGTGTTCGGCCGGGATGGCGGCGAGCACGCGGGCGAGGTCGGTGCGGTCGGCGGCGTCGCAGGCGACGACGGTGGCTTCCGCGCCCAGGGCGGCCAGTTCCTCGCGCAGTTCCCGGGCGCCGGGGGCGTCGGGGCCGCGGCGGCCGGTGAGGAGCAGGTGGCGGACGCCGTGCCGATTGACGAGGTGCCGGGCGACGTGGCCGCCGAGCGTTCCCGTGCCACCGGTGATCAGCACGGTGCCCTCGCCGGTGGGGTTCCACTCCCACACGGGGGTGTCCGTGAGGTCGGCCGGGTCGGTGCGGACCAGGCGCGGGACGGTCACCGTGCCACCGCGAACGGCCAGTTGGCTCTCCCCCGCCGCGTCGGCCGCGGCGAGGGCCGGGGCCAGGGCGGCGGTGGAGCGGTCGTCGCCGTCGAGGTCGGCGAGGACGAAGCGCCCGGGGTGCTCGGTCTGCGCGGAGCGCACCAGGCCCCACAGGGTGGCCTCGGCCGGGACGGGCACCGCGTCGTCGGGGCCGGTGGCGACGGCGCCTTCGGTGACGAGGACGAGCCGGGAGCCGGCGAACCGCTCGTCGCCGAGCCAGGACTGGACGAGGGCGAGGCCGTCCCGGACCATCCGGTGGGCGGCCTCGGGGACGTCCCCGGAGCCTCCGGGGGCCGGCCGCAGCAGGACGGTCCGGGGTGCGGGGTCCCCGGCGTCGAGGGCCGCTCCGAGGGCGGTGAGGTCGGTGTACGCGCGGACGGGCGCACCGGACCGTTCCAGCGCCGCCACCGGGGCCGTGTCGCCGAGGACCGCGAAGTCCGCGAGCTCCTGCGACGTTTCGAAAGCGAGCGGCGTCCAGTTCACCCGGTGGAGGGCGTCGTGCCGTGCCCGGCCCGTGGTGGTGAGCCGGTCGGCGGTGAGCTCCCGCGTCGTCACGGCTTCGGCGACGGCCACGGGCGTACCCGTGGTGTCCCACGCGGTCAGCGACAGCGTGTCGTCGTCGCCCGCCGGGGCGAGCCGCACCCGGAGGCGGTCGGCGCCGGTGGCGAGGACCGTGGCGCCCCGCCAGTCGGCCGGGAGCGCGGGGGTGCCCTCGGGGTCGCGGAGGGTGAGGAGCGCCTGGAGGAGGGCCGGGTGGAGGCGGAAGCCGGAGGCACCTGCCCGGTCCTCGTCGGCCAGGGCGACCTCGGCGTACAGCTCGCCGTCGCCCTGCCAGAGCGCGCGGACCGTGCGGAACGCCGGCCCGTGGTCGTGGCCGTGGGCGGCGAGCGTGTCGAGGAGGGCGTCGAGATCGACCGGGCGGGCGGCCGTGGGCGGCCAGGTGACGGGCGCCGGGGCGGCGGGGGCGGCCGGTCCCGCGGTCAGGGTGCCGGTGGCGTTCCGCGTCCACGGCGCGTCCGCGCCGCCCGGGCGCGTGTGCACGGTGACCGGGCGCCGCCCGTCGCCGTCCGGCGCGCCGACGGCCACCTGGACGTCGGTGGTGCCCTGCCCGGTCAGGGCGACCGGCAGGTGTTCGGTGAGCTCGTGGACGGTCCCGGAGCCCGCCTCGTCGCCCGCGCGCACGGCCCATTCGAGCAGGAGCGTGCCGGGGACGACGGCGGAGCCGTGGACCGTGTGACCGGCGAGCCAGGGGTGGGAGGCGAGGCCGACGGTTCCGGTGAGGACGGTGCCGTCGTCGGCGAGGGCCACGGCCGTGCCCAGACCCGCCGGGTCGGCGGAGCCCGACGGCTCCAGCCAGAAGCGCTCGCGCTGGAAGGCGTAGGTGGGCAGTTCGACGGGGCGGCCGCCCGCGACGGGGCCGGCCCAGTCGACGGGCAGGCCGTGGACGTGGGCCTCGGCCAGGGAGGTCAGCAGGCGCTCGGCCCCGCCGTCGTCGCGGCGCAGCGAGCCGAGGGCGACGGCGTCGGCCTCCGCGTCGGCGACGGTGTCCTCGATGCCCATGGTCAGGACGGGGTGGGGGCTGCACTCGACGAACACGTCGTGGCCCTGGGCGAGGAGCGCGCGCAGCGCGTCCTCCAGCCGTACGGTGCGGCGCAGGTTCCGGTACCAGTAGGCGGCGTCCAGACGGTCGTCGTCGCCATCGCCGGCGCCGAGCCAGTCGCCGGTGACGGTCGAGAAGAACGGCACGTCGCCCGGGGCGGGCGCGAGGCCGTCGAGGTCGGCGAGGAGGGTGTCGTGGATCCGCTCGACCTGGGCGGAGTGGGAGGCGTAGTCGACGGGGATCCGCTTGGCGCGGACGCCGTCGGCCGCGCACTCGGCGAGGAGTTCGTCGAGGGCCGTGTCGTCGCCGGAGACGACGACGCTGGAGGGGCCGTTGACGGCGGCGACGGACAGATCGTCGCCCCAGCGTGCGAGGCGGTCGGTGACGTCGGCGTGCGCGGCGGTCACGGACACCATGCCGCCGTGGCCGGAGAGCTCCTTCGCGATGGCCAGGCTGCGCAGGGCGACGACCTTGGCCCCGTCCTCCAGGGACAGCGCCCCGGCGACGCAGGCGGCGGCGATCTCGCCCTGGGAGTGGCCGAGGACGGCGGCGGGGCGGACGCCGTGGGCCCGCCACACCTCCGCGAGGGAGACCATGACCGCCCACAGCGCGGGCTGGGCCACGTCCACTCGGTCGAGCCCCGGCGCGTCCGCGTCGCCGCGCAGGACGGCGGTCAGGGACCAGTCGGTGTACGGGGCGAGGGCGCGTTCGCAGGCGGCGACGCGGTCCGCGAAGACGGTGGAGGCGGCGAGGAGCTCGGTGCCCATGCCGGCCCACTGGGAGCCCTGGCCGGGGAAGACGAAGACGGCCTTGCGCTCGCGGGAGCCGGTGAAGCCGCCGTGGACGGTCGCGGTGGCGGGCTCGCCCTCGGCGAGGGCGCGCAGCCGCTCGGTGAGCCGCTCGCGGCCGGCGCCGACGACCACCGCCCGGTGTTCGAGCGTGGAGCGCCGGGTGGCGAGGGAGAACGCGACGTCGAGGGGGTTCGCGTCCGGGTGCTTCTCCAGGTGGGCGAGCAGGGCGCGGGCCTGGCCCCGCAGCCCGCGCTCGCTGCGGGCCGACAGCAGCCACGGGACCGTGGCCTCCGAGGGTTCCGGCGTGCTCTCCGCCGGTGCTTCCGTATCGGCGGGGGCCTGTTCGAGGATGACGTGGACGTTGGTGCCGCTGATGCCGAACGAGGACACGCCGGCCCGGCGCGGCCGGTCGTTCCCGGGCCAGTCGACGGCCCGGTCCAGCAGGCTCACCGCGCCCGCGCTCCAGTCGACGTGCGGGGACGGCTCGTCGATGTGGAGGCTGCGCGGCAGGACGCCGTTGCGGATCGCGAGGACCATCTTCATCACGCCCGCGACACCCGCTGCGGCCTGCGTGTGGCCGATGTTGGACTTCACCGAGCCCAGCCACAGCGGCCGGTCCTCCGGCCGGTCCTGGCCGTAGGTGGCCAGCAGCGCCTGGGCCTCGATCGGGTCGCCCAGGCTGGTGCCGGTGCCGTGGGCTTCCACGGCGTCGACGTCGGCGCTCTTCAGGCCGGCGTTGGCGAGGGCCTGGCGGATGACGCGCTGCTGCGAGGGGCCGTTCGGGGCG
The DNA here is from genome assembly GCF_054551825.1 of Streptomyces sp. L500. Taxonomy (NCBI): domain Bacteria; kingdom Bacillati; phylum Actinomycetota; class Actinomycetes; order Kitasatosporales; family Streptomycetaceae; genus Streptomyces; species Streptomyces sp. L500. The sequence continues at coordinate 15,601 of NZ_JBTOLC010000064.1, read as the reverse complement.
CTCAGGCCGTTCGACGCGCCGTCCTGGTTGACCGCGCTGCCGCGGAGGACGGCCAGCACGGGGTGGCCGTTGCGCCGCGCGTCCGACAGCCGCTCGACGAGGAGCAGGCCGACGCCCTCGGAGAACCCGGTGCCGTCGGCGCTCGCGGCGAAGGGCTTGCAGCGGCCGTCGCCGGCGAGGCCGCGCTGGCGGGCGAAGTCGGTGAACAGGCGCGGCGAGGACATGACGGTCACACCGCCGGCCAGCGCCAGCGTGCACTCGCCCTGCCGCAGCGACTGGGCGGCCATGTGGAGGGCGACCAGCGACGACGAGCAGGCCGTGTCGACGGTCACCGCCGGGCCCTCCAGGCCCAGGGCGTAGGCGACGCGACCGGAGACGACGCTCATGGCGTTGCCGTTGTTCACGTACCCGGCGAGTTCCTCGGGGATCTCGGGGATCCGGGCGAGGTAGTCGCTGGAGGCCAGTCCGGCGAAGACGCCGGTGCGGCTGCCGCGTACGGACCTCGGGTCGATGCCGGCGCGTTCGAAGGTCTCCCACGCGGTCTCCAGCAGCAGGCGCTGCTGCGGGTCCATGGCGAGGGCCTCGCGCGGCGAGATGCCGAAGAACGCCGCGTCGAACTCGGCGGCGTCGTACAGGAAGCCGCCCTCGCGGGTACGGGAGGAACCTGTGCCCTCGGGCACGGAGGCGTAGACCGCGTCCGGGTCCCAGCCGCGGTCCTCGGGGAAGCCGGCGATGGCGTCGGTGCCGGAGGCCAGCAGCTCCCACAGGTCCTGGGGCGAGCGGACGCCGCCGGGCAGCCGGCAGGCCATGCCCACGACGGCGATCGGCTCGTCGGCGGCGGAGGCGGCGGCCGTCTCGTCACCCGGGGCACTGTCGGGGAGGCCGCCCGCGAGCTCGCCGTCGAGGTAGGCGGCGAGGGCGGCCGGGGCCGGGTAGTCGAAGGCGAGGGTGGCCGGGAGGCGCAGGCCGGTGGCGGTGCCGAGCCGGTTGCGGAGCTCCACGGAGGTGAGCGAGTTGAAGCCCAGGTCGCGGAAGGCCCGTTCGGCGGGGACGAGGCTCGTGTCCGTGTGGCCGAGGACGGCCGCGACGCACCCGCTGACGAGCTCCAGCAGGTGGGCGCGGCGGTCGGCGGCGGGCAGGCCCGCGAGCCGCTGCCGGAGCGCGTCGGTGCCGGAGGCGGGCCGTGCGGCGCCGGCCGCGCGCCGCGCGGTGGCGGTGCCTCCCCGGTACAGGCCGCGCAGCAGGGCGGGGAGTTCGGCCGCGTGGCGGGCGCGCAGCACGGAACCGTCGAGGCGGACGGGGACGAGCAGGGGCCTGCGGGCGGCGAGGGCGGCGTCGAAGAGGGCGAGGCCGTCGGCCGTGGAGAGGGTGAGCGCGCCCGACTGGCGGGCCCGCGCGCGATCGCCGTCGTCGAGGTGCGCGGTCATCTCGCTGGCCTGTTCCCACAGGCCCCAGGCGAGGGAGGTGGCGGGCAGGCCCTGGACGCGGCGGTGCTGGGCGAGGGCGTCGAGGTAGGCGTTGGCGGCCGCGTAGTTGCCCTGGCCGGCCGAGCCGAAGACGCCGGCGGCCGAGGAGAACAGCGCGAAGGCGGCGGGGTCGTGGGGCGCGGTGAGCTCGTGGAGGTGGCGGGCGGCGTCGGCCTTGGCGCGCAGGACGCCGGAGAGCCGGTCCGGGGTCAGGGAGGTGATCACGCCGTCGTCGAGGACGCCGGCGGCGTGGACGACGGCGGTCAGCGGGTGTTCGGCGGGGATGCCGGCCAGCAGCGCGGCGAGCGCGTCGCGGTCGGCGGTGTCGCAGGCGGCGACGGTGACGTGGGCGCCCAGGGCGGTCAGTTCGTCGCGGAGCTCGGGGGCGCCGGGGGCGCTCGTGCCGCGCCGGCTGGTGAGCAGCAGGTGCCGGGTGCCGTGGTGGGTGACGAGGTGGCGGGCCAGCAGGCCGCCGAGTTCGCCGGTGCCGCCGGTGATCAGCACGGTGCCGTCGGGGTCCCAGGGGCGGGGCACGGTGAGGACGACCTTGCCGACGTGGCGGGCCTCGGACACGAAGCGGAAGGCCTCGCGGGCGTGCTGGACGTCCCAGGTGGTGACGGGCAGCGGCCGCAGCGTCCCGTCCTCGAACAGGGCGACGAGCTCGGCGAGCATCTCGTGGATGCGCTCGGGCCCGGCCTCGATCAGGTCGAACGCCCGGTAGGCGACGCCCTCGTGGTCCCGGGCGACGTCGGCGGCGTCGCGGATGTCCGTCTTGCCCATCTCGATCAGCCGGCCGCCGGGGGGCAGCAGGCGCAGCGAGGCGTCGACGAAGTCGCCGGCGAGGGAGTTGAGGACGACGTCCACGCCCCGGCCGCCGGTGGTCTCCCGGAAGTGGTCCTCGAAGTCGAGGGTGCGGGAGGAGGCCAGCTTGTCGGCGGGCCAGCCCTCGGCGCGCAGCAGGTCCTGCTTGTGGGTGCTGGCGGTGCCGAGGACGTCGGCGCCCCAGTGGCGGGCCAGTTGGGCGGCGGCCATGCCGACGCCGCCTGCGGCGGCGTGGATGAGGACGGTCTCCCCGGCGGTGAGGCCGGCGAGGTCGCGCAGGGCGTAGTAGGCGGTGAGGAACACCACGGGGACGGCGGCGGCCTGCTCGAAGGACATGCCGCGCGGCACGGGCGCGAGGACGCGGTGGTCGGCCACGGCCAGCGGGCCGAAGCCGCCGGGCACCATGCCCATGACGCGGTCGCCGACGGCGATGCCCTCGACTCCGGGCCCGGTCTCGACGACGACGCCGGCCGCCTCCGAGCCGAGGAATTTTGCTCCGCCGGGGTACATGCCGAGGGAGTTGAGGACGTCGCGGAAGTTCAGGCCGGCGGCCCGGACGGCGATGCGGACCTGGCCGGGCTCCAGGGGGGCGGCGGCCTCGGGGCAGGGCGTCAGCGCGAGGTTGTCGACGGTGCCCTTCTCGGGGATGTCCAGCCGCCACGGTTCCTGGCCGTCGGGGACGGGCAGGGGCGCGTGGGTGTGGGTGCGGACGAGGCGGGGCGCGTGGGCGGTGCCCTGGCGGAGCGCCAGCTGGGGTTCGTCGGCGTCGGTGACGAGGGCGGGCAGCGGCAGCCAGGAGCCGGCGTGGGCGTCGACGTCGGCGAGGACGATCCGGCCGGGGTGCTCGGACTGCGCCGAGCGCAGCAGGCCGCGCACGGCGGCGGCCGGCAGGTCCCGGACGTCCTCGCCGGTGTGGGTGGCGACGGCGTTCCGGGTGACGACGACGAGGCGGGTGTCGGCGAACCGTTCGTCGGCGAGCCACGCCTGGACGAGCGCGAGCGCGCCTTCGAGCGCGGCGCCCGGCGCGTCGTCCGGGTGGCCGCGGCCGGTGACGAGGACCGCGATCACGTCGGGCACGGGCCCGGCGGACGCGGCCAGGTCCGCGAGACCGTCCCACGCGGTGACGGCCACATCGGCGCCGACGAGGGCGCTGGCCGCCGCACCGTCCGGGTCGGGCCCGATCAGGGCCCAGGCGGCGGGCCGGCCCTCGGCGTGGCCGGTGCCGGGGCGGTCGGTGCCGACGGGGCCGGCGTCGGCGCGACCCGCGTCAGCGGTCCGCGTGCCCGTCAGCGGCGTCCACTCGACGTGGAACAGCGCTTCGCGCGCGGCGTGGGCGGCCGGGTCGAGGAGGGCGGCCGGGACGGGGCGTACGGTCAGCCGGTCGACGGTGGCGACCGGGCTGCCGGTGCCGTCGGCCATGGTCACGGCGATGGCGTCCGGTCCGGCGGGGGCGATCCGTACGCGCAGCAGGGTGGCGCCGGTGGCGTGGAGGGTGACGCCGGTCCAGGAGAAGGGCATGCCGGGGCGGCCGTCCCCGGCGTCGAGCGGGCCGAGTCCGGCCGGGTGGAGGGCGGCGTCCAGCAGGGCGGGGTGGAGGCCGAAGCGGGCGGCGTCGGTGCGGGCCCGTTCGGGCAGCTCCACCTCCGCGTACACGTCCGTGCCGTGCCGCCAGGCGGCCCGTACGCCCTGGAAGACCGGGCCGTAGCCGTAGCCGCGCTCGGCGAGCGTGGTGTAGAAGCCGTCCACGGCGAGCGCCTCGGCGCCCTTCGGCGGCCAGGCGGTGAGTTCCTGGGGCGCCGCCGGGGCGGTGGGGGCGAGGGTGCCGGTGGCGTGCTCGGTCCAGGTGTCCTCGGTGGTGCGGGCGTGGAGGGTCACCGGGCGGTGCCCGGACTCCTCGGGGGCGCCGACGGCGATCTGCACCCGGATCTCGCCGCGCTCGGGCAGGACGACGGGGGCGTGGAGGGTGAGTTCGTCGACGTGGCCGCAGCCGAGCTCGTCGCCGGCGCGGATCACGGCCTCGACGAGGGCGGCGCCGGGTACGACGACCGTGCCGGACACGGCGTGGTCGGCGAGCCAGGGGTGGGTGCGCACGGACCAGCGCGCGGTGGCCATCAGCCCGCCGCCGCCCGCGAGTTCCACGGACGCGCCCAGCATCGGGTGCTCGGGCGACTCCAGCCCGGCGGAGGCCACGTTGCCCGCGCCCTCGACGACGCGCGGCCAGTACCGCTGCCGCTGGAAGGCGTACGTGGGCACCTCAACACGCGGGGTGCCCGTGAACAGCGTGGACCAGTCCACGGGGACACCGTGCGTCCAGGCGTCGGCGAGCGCGGCGCGGAAGCGGGCGGGCCCGCCGTCCTCGCGGCGCAGGGTGCCCGTCGCGGCGGCGGTCACGCCGGTGTCGGCGGCGGTCTCCTGCACCCCGGCGATGACCACCGGGTGGGGGCTGACCTCGATGAAGGACCGGTGCCCGGCGCGCAGCAGCGCCCGCGTGGTCTCCTCGAACTCGACGGTCTGCCGCAGGTTGCGGTACCAGTAGGCGGCGTCGAGCGTGGTCGTGTCGACGGGCTCGCCGGTCACCGTCGAGTAGAACGGGATCTCGGCGGCGCGCGGCGTGACGGGGGCCAGCAGGGCCAGCAGTTCGTCGTGGATCCGCTCGACCTGGGCGGAGTGGGAGGCGTAGTCGACGGGCACGCGCCGGGCGCGCACGCCGTCGCGCTCGCAGTCGGCGAGGAGTTCGTCGAGGGCGCCGGGCTCGCCGGAGACGACCACGGAGGCGGGGCCGTTGACGGCCGCGACGGAGACCCGCTCGCCCCAGGCGCGGATGCGTGTCCGCACGGCGTCGGCGGGCTGGGCGACGGACACCATGCCGCCGTCGCCGGACAGGGCGCGGGCGATGGCCTGGCTGCGCAGGGCGACGACGCGGGCCGCGTCGTCCAGGGTCAGGGCGCCCGCGACGCAGGCGGCGGCGATCTCGCCCTGGGAGTGGCCGAGGACGGCGGCGGGCTCGACGCCGTGCGTGCGCCACAGCGCGGCCAGCGACACCATCACGGCGAACAGCGCGGGCTGGACGACGTCCACCCGGTCGAGGGACGGCGCGTCGGGGGCACCCCGCAGGACGTCCGGCAGCGACCAGTCGACGTACTGGGACAGCGCGGCGCCGCATTCGGCGAGGCGTTCGGCGAAGGCCGGGGAGGTGTCGAGGAGCTCGAGGGCCATGCCGGCCCACTGGGAGCCCTGGCCGGGGAAGACGAACACCGGTCCCCGGTCGCCCTCGGCGGTGCCGTCGAGGACGTGCGGTGAGGGCAGCCCGGCGGCCAGCGCGTCGAGCGCGGCGAGGAGTTCGCCGGTGTCGCCGCCGTCGGTGACGACGGCGGCCCGGTACTCCAGGGCCGCGCGGCCGGTCGCCAGCGCGTGCGCGACGCCGGGGACGTCGGGCGCCTCGGCGGCACGGACGTACTCGGCCAGCAGGCGTGCCTGGTCGCGGAGGGCGTCCCCGGTCTTCGCGGAGAGCAGCCACGGGCCCGGGGCGGCGGGGGCCTCGGTCACGGGCTCGTCCGCCGGGGCCTCCGCCGGGGCCTGTTCGAGGATGATGTGGGCGTTGGTGCCGCTGATGCCGAAGGAGGACACGCCGGCCCGGCGGGGCCGGTCGTCGCCGGGCCACTCGGTGGGTTCGGCGAGCAGGGCGACGGCACCGTCGGTCCACTCGACGTGCGGGGTGGGCTCGTCGATGTGGAGGCTCTTCGGCAGGAGGCCGTGGCGCATGGCCAGGACCATCTTCATCACGCCCGCGACGCCTGCGGCGGCCTGCGTGTGGCCGATGTTGGACTTCACCGAGCCCAGCCACAGCGGCCGGTCGGCGTCACGGTCCTGACCGTAGGTGGCCAGCAGCGCCTGCGCCTCGATCGGGTCACCGAGCGTCGTACCCGTGCCGTGGGCCTCCACGGCATCCACATCGGCAGCCGCCAGGCCCGCGTTGGCCAGCGCCTGGCGGATGACGCGCTGCTGCGAGGGGCCGTTCGGGGCGCTCAGTCCGTTCGACGCGCCGTCCTGGTTGACCGCGCTGCCGCGGACGACCGCCAGCACCGGGTGGCCGTTGCGCCGCGCGTCCGACAGCCGCTCCACCAGCAGCAGGCCGACGCCCTCGCTCCAGCCCGTGCCGTCGGCGGCGGCCGCGAAGGGCTTGCACCGGCCGTCGGCGGCGAGCCCGCGCTGCCGGGAGAACTCCACGAAGGAGTAGGGGGTGGACATCACCGTCACGCCGCCCGCGAGGGCGAGCGTGCATTCGCCCTGCCGCAGCGACTGGGCGGCCATGTGCAGGGCGACCAGCGACGACGAGCAGGCCGTGTCGACGGTGACGGCCGGGCCCTCGAAGCCGAAGGTGTAGGCGACGCGGCCGGAGACCACGCTCATGGCGTTGCCGGTCAGCAGGTGGCCCGCGACCTCGTCGCGGGTGCCGTCGAGGATGGTCTGGTAGTCGTTCGAGTTGGTGCCGGCGAACACGCCGGTGCGGCTGCCGCGCAGGGACGTCGGGTCGATGCCGGCCCGTTCGAGGACCTCCCAGGTGGTCTCCAGCAGGAGCCGCTGCTGCGGGTCCATGGCCAGGGCCTCGCGGGGCGAGATCCCGAAGAACCCGGCGTCGAAGCCGGCCGCGTCCGTGAGGAAGCCGCCCTCGCGGACGTAGCTGGTGCCCTGGTGGTCGGGGTCGGGGTGGTGGAGCCCGGCGGTGTCCCAGCCCCGGTCCTCGGGGAAGGGGGTGATGCCGTCGGCGCCCTCGGCGAGGAGCCGCCAGAAGTCCTCCGGGGAGTTGGCGCCGCCGGGGAAGCGGCAGGCCATGCCGACGATCGCCACGGGCTCGTCGAGGAGGGCGGCAGCGTCGGCCTGTTCGAGTGCGGCGCCCGTCGCGCCCAGGACCTCGGTGCGCAGGAGCGCGGCCACGGCGGCGGCCGTGGGGTGGTCGAAGAGGAGGGTGGCGGGCAGCCGTACCCCTGTCGCGGCGGAGAGGCGGTTGCGCAGCTCGACGGCCGTCAGGGAGTCGAAGCCCAGGTCGCGGAAGGCCCGTCCCGCGTCGATGCCGTCGGGTGAGGCGTGGCCGAGGACCTTGGCGATCTCCTCGCGGACGAGGTCGACGAGCAGCCGGTCCTGTTCGGCGGCCGGGCGGCCGGTGAGGCGGTCGCGCAGCGGCGAGCCGCCGGGTGCGGTGCCCGGGGTACGGCCGGCTTCGCGGGTCCGGCGGGCCTCGGGCACGCCGTCGATCAGGGGGCAGGGGCGGGTGGCGGTGAGGGCGGCGGCGTAGGGGGCCCAGTCGATGTCGGCGACGGTGGTGTGGGCCGTGCCCCGGGCGACGGCCTGCCGCAGGGCGGCGAGGGCGGGGGCGGGGGCCATGGGCCGCAGCCCGTCGCGGCTCATGCGTCCGGCGAGGGCGTCGTCGGTGGCCATGCCGTCGCCCGCCCACGGGCCCCAGGCCACGGAGGTGGCGGCCAGGCCCTGGTGGCGGCGCTGTTCGGCGAGGGCGTCGAGGCAGGCGTTGGCGGCGGCGTAGTTGGCCTGGCCGGCGTTGCCGATGACGCCGGTGATCGAGGAGAAGAGCACGAACATGTCCAGGTCCCGGCCCTGGGTCAGCTCGTGGAGGTGGCGGGCGGCCTCGGCCTTGGGGCGCAGGACGGTCGCGAGGCGCTCGGGGGTGAGGGTGGCCAGGACGCCGTCGTCCAGGACGCCGGCGGCGTGGACGACGCCGGTGAGGGGGGTGTCGTCCGGGACGTCCGCGAGGAGCGCGGCGAGCGCGTCGCGGTCGGCGGCGTCGCAGGCGGCGAGGGTGACGCGGGTGCCGTGCGCGGTGAGTTCGGCGGCCAGTTCGCGGGCGCCGGGGGCGTCCGCGCCGCGCCGGCCGGTGAGCAGCAGGTGTTCGGCGCCGGCCTCGGCGAGGGTACGGGCCACGCGGGCGCCCAGGGCGCCCGTGCCGCCGGTGATGAGGATCGTGCCGTGGACGGGCCAGGCGGTGTCCGTGTCGGCGGCGGCGGCCGGGACGCGCTCCAGGCGGCGGGCGAGGGTTCCGGCGGGGCGGAGGGCGATCTGGTCCTCGCGGCCGTCGGCGAGCACGCCGAGGAGGGCGGAGAGGGCTCGCGCGTCGGTGTGTTCCGGGAGGTCGATCAGTCCGCCCCAGTTGCCGGGGTGTTCGAGGGCGGCCACGCGGCCGAGTCCCCACAGCTGTGCCTGGGTGAGGCTCGTCGGTGCCTCGGTGGCGTCGGTGGCCACGGCGCCCCGGGTGGCGCACCACAGGGCGGCGGTGGTGCCGGCGGTTTCCAGGGCGGTCAGGAGCGCGGTGGTCGTGGTGAGGGCGAGCGGTACGGACGGGTGCTCGGGGTGGGGGCGTTCGTCGAGGGCGAGCAGGGACAGCACGCCGGTCACGGGCCCGGCGGCGAGGGCGGCGGTGAGCGCGTCGCGGTCGGCGGTGGCGTCGCCGGTCAGGGTCAGCTTGTCGGCGCGCGGGCCGGCCGGGCCGGTGAGCGCGTCGATCCAGCGGTCCGCCGCCTCGCCGGTGACGGCGGGTACGGCGAGGAGCCAGCGGCCGGCGGGGGTGCGGTCGGTGCCGGTGGTGACCGGGGTCCAGGTGGTGCGGTAGCTCCAGCCGTCGACGGTGGCGCGGGTGGTGCGGCGGCGGCGCCAGGACGCGAGGGCGGGCAGGATGCCGCCGAGGGTGGTGGCGTCGTCGCCGTCGAGGGCGAGGACGTCGGAGAGGGTGCGGGTGTCCTCGCGTTCGACGGCCGCCCAGAAGTCGTCGTCGACGGCGTCGGCCGGGGCGGGGGCCGTGTCGGTGCCGCCGGGGGCGTCGGCGGCGTTCAGCCAGTACCACTGCCGCTGGAAGGCGTAGGTGGGCAGGTCGACGCGCGTGGCGTCGACGCCGGCGAAGGAGGCGGCCCAGTCGACGCGGACGCCGCGCGCCGAGGCCGCCGCGAGGCCCTCGGCGAGGGCGCGGGCCTCGGGGCGGTCGCCGCGCAGCAGGGGCACGGCCACGGCCGCGCCGGCGGTGGTCAGGCAGCCCTCGACCAGCGGGGTGAGCACCCCGCCCGGGCCGACCTCGACGAAGGCCGTCACGCCCGCGTCCTCCAGGGCCCGTACGGCGTCGGCGAAGCGGACGGTCGCGCGGACTTGGCGGACCCAGTACTCGGGGGAGGTCAGCTCGTCCGCGCCGGCGAGCGCGCCCGTGACGGTGGAGACGACGGGGACGCGCGGGGCGTGGTAGGTGAGGCCCTCGGCGACGCGACGGAAGTCGTCCAGCATGGCGTCCATGCGCGGCGAGTGGAAGGCGTGGCTGACCCGCAGCCGCTTGGTGCGGCGGCCCTCGGCCTCCCAGCGGGCGGCGAGGCGGGTGACGGTGTCCTCGTCGCCGGAGACGACGACGGAGCGCGGCCCGTTGACGGCCGCGACGGAGACCTGGTCGTCGAGTCCGGTGAGCGAGGCGCGGATCTCGTCCTCGCCGGCCTCGACGGCCAGCATCGCCCCGCCCTCGGGCAGCGCCTCCATCAGACGGGCGCGGGCGGCCACGAGCCGGGCGGCGTCGGGGAGGGAGAGGACGCCCGCCACGTGGGCGGCGGACAGCTCGCCGATGGAGTGGCCGCCGACGAACTGCGGGGTGACGCCCCAGGACTCGACGAGCCGGTGGAGGGCCACCTCGACGGCGAACAGGGCGGTCTGCGTCCAGCCGGTCCGGTCCAGCAGCGCGGCCTCGGCCGTGCCCTCCCCGGCGAGGACGATCTCGCGCAGCGGGCGGTCCAGCAGCGGGTCGAGCTCCGCGCACACCGCGTCGAAGGCCTCGGCGAACACGGGGTAGGTGCGGTGGAGTTCCCGGCCCATGCCGGGGCGCTGCGAGCCCTGCCCGGCGAAGAGGAACGCCGTGGGGGTCTTCTTGGCGGCGGTGCCGGTGACGAGCCCGTTCGCGGTCCGGCCCTCGGCGAGGGCGTCCAGCCCGGCCAGGGCCTCCTCGCGGCCGTCGGCCACGACGAACGCCCGGTGCTCCATCAGGGGCCGGCCGGCCGCGAGGGAGAAGGCCGCGTCGGCGGGGGCGAGCCCGGGGTGGGCGCGCAGATGCCGGGCGAGGCGCACGGCCTGCGCCCGCAGGGCCTCCTCGGAGCGGGCCGACAGGGCCCACGGCAGCGCGGCGGGCCGCACGGCGGCGACGGGCGCCGGCGCTTCCGGCTGCTCCACGGGCTCCGGTTCCGGGGCCTGTTCGATGATGACGTGGGCGTTGGTGCCGCTGACACCGAAGGAGGAGACGGCGGCGCGGCGCGGCCGGCCGGTCTCCGGCCAGGTCTCCGGGCCGGTCAGCAGCCGGGCGTGGCCGGACGTCCAGTCGACGTGGGGGGTGGGCTCGTCGAGGTGGAGGGTCTTCGGCAGGAGGCCGTGGCGCATGGCCAGGACCATCTTCATCACGCCCGCGACACCGGCGGCGGCCTGGGTGTGCCCGATGTTGGACTTGAGCGAGCCGAGGAGGACAGGCTGGTCGGCGGGGCGCTGCCGGCCGTAGGTGGCGAGCAGGGCGTGGGCCTCGATGGGGTCGCCCAGGGTGGTGCCGGTGCCGTGGGCCTCGACGGCGTCGATCTCGTGGGCGGTGAGTTCGGCGTTGGCGAGGGCCTGGCGGATGACGCGCTGCTGGGACGGCCCGTTGGGGGCGGTCAGGCCGTTGGACGCGCCGTCCTGGTTGACGGCCGAGCCACGGATGACGGCCAGCACGGGGTGGCCGTTGCGCCGCGCGTCCGACAGCCGCTCCACCAGCAGCAGGCCGACGCCCTCGCTCCAGCCCGTGCCGTCGGCGGCGGCGGAGAAGGGCTTGCACCGGCCGTCGGGGGCGAGCCCGCGCTGCCGGGAGAACTCGACGAACATCTGCGGGGTGGACATCACGGTCGCCCCGCCCACCAGCGCCATCGCGCACTCGCCCTGGCGCAGCGAGTGCACCGCGAGGTGGAGGGCGACCAGGGAGGAGGAGCAGGCGGTGTCGACGGTGAGGGCGGGGCCTTCGAGGCCGAGGACGTAGGAGATGCGGCCGGAGGCGACGCTGATGGCGTTGCCGGTCAGCAGGTGGCCGCCGACCTCGTCGGTGCGCCGGACGGCGCCCAGCGAGACGGCGCCCGGGTCGTAGCCGCCGGGGCCGGTGCCGACGAAGACGCCGGTGCGGGTGCCGGCCAGGGACGCCGGGTCGATGCCGGCGCGTTCGACGACCTCCCACGCGGTCTCCAGGAGGAGCCGCTGCTGCGGGTCCATGGCCGTCGCCTCGCGGGGCGATATGCCGAAGAACGCGGGGTCGAACTCGCCCGCGTCGTGGAGGAAACCGCCCTCGCGGGCGTAGCTGGTGCCCTGGTGGGAGGGGTCGGGGTCGTAGAGGCCGTCGAGGTCCCAGCCGCGGTTGGCGGGGAAGGCGGTGACGGCGTCGACGCCGCCCTCGACCAGCTCCCACAGCTCCTCGGGGGTGCGGACGCCGCCGGGGTAGCGGCAGCCCATGGCGACGATGGCGATGGGCTCGCGCTGCCGCCGCCGGGTCTCGCCGAGTTCCTCGCGGGTCTCGTGAAGGTCGGCGATGGCACGCTTGAGGTACTCGCGGAGCTTGCCCTCATTCGACATCAGGATGTCAACCCCTCGCTGATCTGCCGGTCTTGGGGAGCGGACTGCCGACTGCCGACACTCACGTCTGACCCGTTGCAAGGCCATCCTGATCGAGGTCGACTGCGGGTTTCCCTAGATGCGGGCGCGAGGGGACGTTCCGGAGCACCGCGGCGGGCGGCCCGGGGCCGCCCGCCGTGGTCGTGCGTCAGGCGCCGGTGATCGCCCCCAGCCAGTCCTCCATGATCGCGGCCGTGGCGGCGGAGTCCTCCCGGACCATCGAGAGGTGGTCGGCGTCGACCATGCGGACGTGCGCCGACGGGATCAGCGGCTCCTGCGCCGCGCCGGCCGCCCCGCCCGTGCCGAGCGCCTCGGACTCCGTGCCCAGCAGCTGCCGGTCGCACTGGATCATCAGGACGGGCGCGGTGGTCGGGTGCACCTCCAGCCGGTTGAGCAGGACCATCCAGCGGCCCATCGCCGAGAGCCGGGAGTTCGTCATCCGCACCGGTGACGCGTCGCGGCCCGCGAAGTTGAGCCGCATCATGCCCGCGTAGTCGACGCCCTCGTCGCTGTTGTGCTGGATGCTGAGGGTGTCCAGCAGGACGACGGCCTCCGGCCGGATGCCCCAGGTGCTCTCCAGCAGCCCGGCGGCCGCGTAGGCGAACGAGCCGCCGGAGGAGTGGCCGACGAGGACGAACGGGGCGCCGTCGCTCGCGCGCAGCGCGCTCTCCGCGATCACCCGCGTGGCGCTCTCGGGCGTCGCCGGCAGCCGCTCACCGGTGGCGAAGCCGATCAGCGGCAGCGCCGACACGTCCCGCCGGCCCCGGAAGTGCGCGGCGAGCCGCGCGTACTGGTGGACGCCGCCGTTGGCGGTGGGCGCGCTCACACAGATCAGCTTCGGCCCGTCCGGGCCCTCGGCGAGGGTCGCCGGCAGCGGCAGGTCCTCCAGCTCGGCCGTCGCCTCGAACGTCGGGCGCAGCGCCGCGACGGCCGCCAGCATCTTCTGGGCCTCCGGCATCTTGCCGTTGGTCATCGCGTCGAGGAACAGCCGCTCCAGCGAGTCGATCTCCGGCTCGCCGGACGGGATCCGCAGCCCCTCCCCCTCCGGCGTGCCGTCCGGGCCGGGCTGCGAGGCGAGCTCGCTGCGCAGCCAGACGGCCAGGTCGGCGGGCGTCTTGCTGTCGAAGACGAGCGTCGCGGGCAGTCGCAGCCCGGTGGCGGAGCTGAGCCGGTTGCGGAGCTCGACGGAGGTCAGGGAGTCGAAGCCCAGCTCGTAGAAGTCGCGCCGCTCGCCGATCTCCTCGACGGAGGCGTGGCCGAGGACGGCCGCCGCCTCGGTGCGGACGAGGTCGACGACGTGCCGCACGCGGTCGGCCTCCGCCATCTCCAGCAGCCGCCGGGTGAACGAGGCGGGCGTGCCGGAGCCGCCCGAGGCGGTCGCGGCGGCCCGCCGGCCGCCCTTGACCAGGCCCCGGAACAGCGGCGGCACATCACCCACGGGCCGCATGCTCCCGGCGGCCAGCCCCAGCGGCACGACGAGCGGCTCGTCGGAGCCGAGGGACGAGAAGAACAGGTGGAGGCCCTGTTCGACCGTCAGGGGCGGCATTCCGCCGCTCTGCATCCGCTGGACGTCGGCCTCGCTGAGCTTGCTGGTCATACCCGCGTCCTGGGCCCACGGGCCCCACGCCAGCGACATCCCGGCGAGGCCCCGGTCCCGGCGGTGCCGGGCGAGGAGGTCCAGGAAGACGTTGGCGGCGGCGTAGTTGCCCTGGCCGGGGCTGCCCATGGTGCCCGCGACGGACGAGAAGGTGATGAAGGCGGCGAGGTCGAGGCCCTCGGTGAGCTCGTGGAGGTGCCACGCGGCGTCGACCTTCGGACGCAGGACGCCCGAGAGCCGGTCCGGGGTCAGCGAGGTGATCACGCCGTCGTCGAGGACACCGGCCGTGTGGATCACGGCGGTCAGCGGACGGGCGGCCGGGACCGCCGCGAGCAGCTCGCGGGCCGCGTCGCGGTCCGCCGTGTCACAGGCCATGAGGGTGGGCTCCGCGCCCAGCGCCCGCAGCTCCTCGGCCAGTTCCGCCGCGCCGGGCGCGGCGGGGCCGCGCCGGCTGGTCAACAGCAGGTGCCGGACGCCCGAGGCGGCGAGCCGCCGGGCGAGATGCCCACCCAGGGCGCCCGTGCCACCGGTGATGAGCACGGTCCCGTCGGCGGGCCAGGGCACCTGGCCGGCGGCCGGGGCCGCGTCGGCGGTGGCGGAGGAGGAGGTGGCGGAGGCCGTGGCGGTGGCGGTGGGCAGCTGGGCCAGGCGGCCCACCCGCACCTCGCCGCCGCGCACGACGAACTGGGCGTCCCCGCTGGCCAGCAGGCCCGGCAGGACCGGGAGCAGCGCGGCCGGGTCGGCGTCGGCGTCCAGATCGAGGAGGACGAACCGGTCGGGGTGCTCCGCGTGCGCCGAGCGCACCAGGCCCCAGACCGTACCGGCGGCCAGGTCCGCGACGCCGTCGTCCGCACCGGCGGAGACGGCACCACGGGTGACGAAGACGAGCCGGGAGGCGGCGTACCGGTCGTCGGCCAGCCACTGCTGGAGGAGCTGGAGGACACGGCCGGTCAGGGCGTGGACGGCGGCGGGGAGGTCGTCAGGCGCGTCGCCGCCGGCGGCGGTGCCGGAGAGGTGGACGAGGACCAGGTCCTCGCCGCCCTCGACGCCCGCCAGGGACACGGTCCCGTCGGCGCCCGTGCCGAGCGTCACCGACCGCACGCTCCGGTCGGCGCGCACCTCGGGCGCCGGGACCCAGTCCACCCGGAACAGCGGATCGCGTCCCCGGGCAGCGGAAACCTCCGCCGAAGGAGCGCTCAGCGTCAGGGATTCCGCTGACAGAACGGGCGCGCCATCGGCGTCGACCGCGGCGAGGGACACGGTGTCCGCACCGGTACGGGCGATCCGGGCGCGCAGCACGGAGGCGCCGGCGGCGTGCAGGGAGACCCCGCTCCAGGCGGCGGCCTGCGGGATGACGTCCTCTTCGCCGGCGCCCACGAAGGCGGCGGCGTGGGTGACCGTGTCGAGCAGCGCCGGGTGCAGCCCGAAGTACCGGGCGTCGTCGGCGGAGTCACCGGGCAGCCCAGCCTCGGCGAACACCTCGTCACCACGGACCCAGACCGCCCGCAGGCCCTGGAGGACCGGACCGTAGTGCGTGTCGTCGTAGAAGCCGTCCAGGTCGACGGCGGTGGCGCCAGCGGGCGGCCAGGTGGAGGCGTCGAAGTCCGCGACCCGCTCGCCGGAGGCGAGGACGCCGGTGGCGTGCTCGGTCCACGGCTGGTCGAGCGCGTCCTCGGGCCGGGAGTGAACGCGGATCGGGCGGGCCCCTGCCTCGTCCGGCGCGCCGATCCACACCTGGAGCGCCAGCGCGGAGGCGTCGGTGAGCGCGAGCGGCGTGGTCACGGTCAGCGTCTCGACCCGGTCGCAGCCGACCTGGTCGCCCGCGCGCACCGCGATCTCCACGAACCCGGCAGCGGGCATGACGGCCGCACCGCCCACCGTGTGATCGGTGAGCCAGCCGTGCACCAGCAGCGAGAGCCGACTCGTGAACAGCACCCCACCGGCCTCCGCGAGCGACACGGCGGCACCGAGGAGGGGGTGGTCCGCGGGGACCAGACCCGCCGACGTCACATCACCGCTGAGCGCGGCGGGGCGAGGCCAGTAGCGCTCGTGCTGGAAGGCGTAG
>NZ_JBTOLC010000063.1:0-26777 GCF_054551825.1 Streptomyces sp. L500 | reverse complement strand
TTGGACGACACACAGACGATCCGTCGGCCTGGCTCGCGATGAGCTGCGCGCGGCGCTGGCGGAGTGGGGGCTGAGTGCGATCGAGGAACCGGCGGTGCTGGTTCTCTCGGAGCTGGTCACGAACGCGATCACCCACGCCTACGTGCGGGGGCGGGACATCGAGACCTCGTTCTGCCGGGGCCCCGAAGGTGTGCGACTCGCCGTGGACGACGCCGATGAGCGGCGCCACCCCCAGAGGCGGCCCCCGGGCGAGGCGGGAGGCCGTGGCCTGGTCCTGGTGGAGGCGCTCTCCGACCGCTGGGGATGCACTGTCCGGCGGGGCGTGGGCAAGTCCGTGTGGGCCGTGATCACCGTGCCGGGTGGGAGGTGGCGGTGATGCGTCTGCTGGCGTACATGCTGCGCAGCGGCGATGTGGTCGACGATGGCCGTGTCCGGCGGGAAGTGAAGAGGGTTCGCGAGCGCGAGTGTGATGTCATCGTGGTGTTCAAGGGCGGGGACCCGTGGCGTGTCGGCCGCGATGCCCCGGTGACGGTTCAGCGTGGCTGGCGGGAGCCGCGACGGGGAACTCGCTGATGAGCGAGCAAGCGTCCGCGTGGGTGCTGCACCCGACGGACCCGTCGCAGAACCCGCCGCTTCATCTCGTCGAGTTCCGGGCGTGCGGGGACTCCCCCGAGCCCGAGCTGCGCGCGAACGACGCGGACCTGTGGGCCATCGGGCACGCTGAGGCCACAGACCACCAGGATTTCCAGTCCGCGACGATCCATTACTCCCAGGCCTCACGGGTGTGGAGGATCCTGCCGGACCAGGCGGACGACGTCGGCTGAACGACGGTTCCGCCTCCTCGACTCCTTCGACGCGACCGCTCATGAGCGGCGTCCGTCCTCATTCGCCGACTCACGGGCGGAACGGCTCACCACGTCGAAGGGAGAAAGCGGTCCGGTTCCTCAGCTCCCCTGGGGAACCGGACCGCACCACGAAACAGCAGAGCCGGACCACCCCTCATTCCTTGGCGGGCCTGGTGAGCTCGGCGCAGACCCTGGCGGATAGGGCGGGGGTGGTGCGGTTGGTGTGGCCGACGGAGACCGGGCGCGCGGTAGCAGACCTGGTTCGACGGGCGGGCGAGCTACGGCAGACCGGATGAGGTGGCTTGAGCACGCGCCACAAGCGCCGCCAGCCTGGCCAAGCCCTGAATGGACAGTGCCATGCGTCCTCTACGTGTCGTCCTGGCCATCAGAACTTGTAGGTGAAGTGGGCCGTCTTGAACAGCCCCGGGGTGACATCCACGTTTACGTACGTGGGTTTCTTCTCCGTGGAGAAGCCGAACGTCATCTTCGTGGTCTGCCCCGGGGCAAGCGTGCCGCCGTTCAGCATGCCGACGTTGTTCGCGCTGTCGACGATCTCCTTGGTGGCGCCGCCATCGGTGGCGGCCTTGATGGCGGCAAGGTTGAGGTCGACGTCCTTCTCACCGTTGTTGGCGAAAGTCACCTGCACCTTGTAGTTGAACGCGCCGGTGGAGGCAGCGGTCTCGTCCGGAGAGTACTTCTCCGGGATGGCCGGGGCGACCTCCAGGCCGTTGTTGAGCTTCACGGTGTCCCTGCCGAGCGCGGCCGACTTACCGTCGTCGGCCCCCTTGCCCGGTACCTTCTTCGGCTGACCGCTCACCTCGTCGTCGACCGCCTTGCCCACGCCCACGACTAATGCCGTGCAGCCCGCGAAGACCAAGGCCATCACACCGGCCAGCACGAGCAGCACGATCTTCGTCGTCGACATGCGCTTCTCGGGCGCGGGGTTCGTCCACTGGGGCTGAGACATCTGTGGCTGAGACATGGCATCTTTCTCGCAGGTCGGATCGGTCCGAGAGTGCGACTCGACCCAGGACGGCTGGGCGGATAGATCACCGCGCACAGGTAACGCGGGCGAGCTCGACACGACCCGGCCCACCAAGTCAAAAATTCACAAAGCCCGCCAACTCGCCATAACAAACGGCTTGTAGGAGCTGACCTTCTGCCAGCTAGTGGGCGAACTCTTGCCCCAGAGACGCCTGGCGACGTCCCGACCCTTCTGGGCGTACAACTGCCCGGCAGTCCTGCTCGTAGGCACGGGCGTCTCCTGTCCGGTGGGGATAGCGGCCGCCGGCGGCTAGTCCAGGGGTGCCGCCTCCGCTTCCACGATCGAGGCGAAGCCAGGGGTGGGGAGGGTGCGGACGTGGCGGAGGCCGGCTCGGGTGAAGAGGGTGGCCAGTTCGGCGGGGGTGCGGGTGCTGCCGCCGAGGGCCGTCAGCATCAGGAGGTCGAGGTCCTTGCCCGGGTGGGGGGCGTTGCCCGGCGGCGGGGCGGCGTCGATGACCAGGACGCGGCCGCCCGGGGCCAGGGCCTGGCGGCAGGAGCGCAGGACGCGGACGCAGTCGTCGTCGCTCCAGTCGGGCAGGACGTGCTTGAGGAGGTGGACGTCGCCCTTCGGGACGGCGGTGAAGAAGTCGCCGGGCTCGGCACGCCAGCGTCCCGTCAACTCGTCGGAGGCGAGGAGGGGTTCGCGCAGCGCCGGGGCCTGGTCGAAGAGGACGCCCGACAGGCCGGGGTGGCGCAGCAGGACGGACCGGAGCAGGCCGCCGCGGCCGCCGCCGACGTCCACGACCGTGCCGTGGTCCGGGAACGGGTACGCGGCGGCGACCACGTCGTCGAGGGGGCCGGAGAAGGCCGCCATGCCGGCGTCGAAGACCTCGCGGGCCGCGTCGTCGGTCCGGAGGTGCTCGAAGAAGGGGGTGCCGAAGACCCTGGGGAAGGCGGATTCGCCGGTGCGTACGGTCTCGGCGAGGTCGGCCGCGGGGCGCAGGAACATGTCGTCGGTGAGCAGGAGCACCGCGGCGTGCAGCGAGCCCGGTATGCCGGTGCGCAGGGCGGACGCGGCGGGGGTCAGCCCGAACGCGCCCGCCTCGTCCTCCTGGAAGACGCCGCGCGAGGCCAGGAGCCGCAGCAGCCGGCGCAGTGTCGATGCGTCGGTGCCGGTGGCCCCGGCGAGTTCGGCGGGGGTGCGCGGTCCGTCGGCGAGGTGGTCGGCGAGCCGGAGGCGCGCGGCGGTCCGCAGCGCGGCGGAGTGGAGGAAACCGAAGGTCTCCTCCATCAGCCGGAGAGCACCCGAGGGGTCCAAGGGGTCCAAGGGGGGTTCCGGGGCGGTTTCGGGGGTGGTGGCGGGGTCCATCACGGCCTCCCTGGCGGCGGTTCCGGTGGGTATCGGAGGATCACCACCCTTTCAGCCCCCAGCCGGACCACGGCTCCGCCGCTGTGTCGATCTCCGGTAGGACTTCCGCCCTAGGGCCGCCGCGCTCCCCTTCGGTTCGGCTCAGACCGCCAGGTGGAAGCCCGCGCCGACGCCGCCGTTGGCGTTCATCTCGGCGATGATGTCCAGGATCGCCGAACTGTGCTGCACGCCCCAGGCGTTGCCGACCAGCGTCTGGCCGCTGACCACGGGGGAGCCGGAGTCCCCGCCGTTGGTCCAGATGAGGTGGGTGAACCAGATGTCGTGGGTGCCCAGCTTGATGCCGCAGGTCAGGCCCGTGCGGTGGCCCTGCTTGCACATGCGGACGCCGTTGGGGGGCGGGGCGCCGATCGAGGTGATGGTGACGCCGCCGACGGTGGCGGTGGGGGCGACCCTCGTCTCGTCCAGCTTGATGACCGCGAAGTCGAGGCCCTTGGGGCCGGCGTTGAGCAGGTTGTTGGGCGTGCTGACGTACGTCACGGTGCCGATGGCGCCCGTCTCCAGGTCGGCGCGGCTGGCGTTGAGGTCGGCGGGGGCGGCCGCGGTTCCGGCGGGGGAGGTGTCCCGGTAGACCTTCTCGCCGACGAGCTTGTTGCCCTTCTCGTCGATGAAGCAGTGGGCGTTGGTCAGGCCCACCAGATTGCCCGCGTTGTCGCGGCCGACGGCGGTGAGGGTGCAGACGTAGAAGCTCTGGCGCTCCTCCGGGGTCGGGGTGATCCGGAAGATGATGCCGGTGCCGCCGCCGATGGGCGTCAGCGGCCGTTCGGCCGCGGGGGCGGCGGCCGAGCCGGCGGCGGGGGTGGCGGCGGTGGCTGCCGGGACGGCGGTGAGGGTCAGGCCGGCCGTGAGAACGGCGAGGCCGAGGGCGCGTAACGCGCGCAGCATGCGATCACTCCTGTACGGGACGGGGACGGGGACGGCCGGGGTGGGGGCGACGGGCAACGGCCCCGGCCGACTGCCGCAGCGGCAATCACGCACATCGAAGAACACGGATGTGGGTTTGTCACTAGTGGTCGAGTGAAGCTCGAGTACCGCTTCACGGCGATTTCACTACCGCCGCGCTACCCCGTCTCCTCCAGCCCCATCTCCTCCAGCCGCGCCGCGATCTCGCGCGGATCGCCGTGGTGGCGGCAGATCGCGTCGCGGTCGCGGCCGGGGCGGGGGTCGCGGAGGGAGACGGCGATCTCCGCTGCCTCGCGGAGGGTGCACCGATCGCGTCCCAGCACTTCCCTCAGCGCGATCAGCGTGCCGATGCTGGAAACCGTGCGCTCGGCGAACCACAGCGCGACGGCCTCCATGCCGCCCGCCGCGTACTCCTCCCGCACGGTCCCGGTGAGGTCCTCGTGGGCGACGGCCAGCCGGGCGTACGCGTTCGGCTCGTCCGGCACATGGCTCCGGGACAGGGCGGCGGCGAGGCGCACCAGGTAGCCACCGCCGGTCTCCGTGTCGTCCGGGTAGTCCTTCTCGAACTCGGGCCAGTCGATCTCGCCCGCCTCCGCGAGGACGGACGGGATGTCGGACCACTCCCCCGCCGCCGAGAGGACGCGGTCCAGGAGCTCGTACGGCGCGGTGACGCTCTCCGCGAGGAGAACGGCGTCGTAGAGGTCCTTGGCCTCGGGGTGGGTGTCGCTCACCAGCCACATGACCTTCCACACGAGCGAGAGTTCCGGGCTCGCCGCCATGAGGGTGACGGGGGCGCCCTCGCCGCCGGCGAGGGGCGGGATCGCGGTGCGGACGGGCGGGGCGGGCAGGGGCTCGTTGAAGACGAAGTCGAGCTGGACCGTGCCGGACGGGACGTCGTCCGTTCCGGTGCCCGTCCAGGGCAGGACGAGCCGGCGGCCCGGCACCCGGTCGTACGTCCAGATCTCGTCGCTGACGGCGCCCGCCGCGTCGATGCGGACCGGGCCGCCGGACGCCCTCGCGGCGGCCTCGGCGGCGCGGGTTATGCCGTCGAGCATGGCGTCCGTGCGGTCGTCCTCCAGCCGCCAGGTGTCGGGGACGACGACGAAGTCCAGGTCGCCGGGCTCGCGGGCCGCGTCGCCGAACCACGCCTTGAGCAGCACGCTGCCGCGCAGCACCAGGTGCCCGGCCCACGGGGAGGCCGCGACCGCCGCGAGCGCGTGGTCGAGGGCGTGACGCCGGGCCGCGAACCACGCCTCGCCCCGGTCCGGGTCCGCGAACCGGGGCTCGCTCAGCCGCATGCCGAGGAGGTGGTGGTTGGCCGCCGGGTCGTACACGGGAAGCTGTACGACGCCTTCGCCGGGCACCGGGCGCAGCGTCGCCGGCAGGTCCTTCTTCCGCCGCGTGGCCTCGTCGGGCGGGAGCTGCGGGACGACCGTCGTGGCCTTCCACGGTCCGGACGGGAACTCTTCCCACGGTGCCGTCGTCATCGTCATCGGTTCACGTCCTCGGTGGTGGTCTCTTCGCCGGATGTCTCTTCGTCGGTCCAGCCGTCGTCGATCCAGCCGTCGTCGACCGTCTCGTCACTGTCGTGGACGACGAACTCCCGTTCGCTGGAGGCCGTGTCGTACCCCGCGTCCCGCAGGGCCGCCAGCAGCGCGTCCAGCCGTCGCTCCGCCGTCGGGCGGCCCACGAGGCGGCAGCGTTGGGTGACGAACCGCTCGGCGCGGCCGTCCGCCCGCACCCGGCGGGCGTTGCGCGACAGGTGCGCTGCGTGGGCCTCGGCGAGCGCCGTGAGGGCGGAGGTGTCGGTGCCGGAGGTGAGCAGGAGTTTCACGTGGTGCTCGAAGTAGTACCGCGCCCCGAGGGCCGCCGCCTCCGCGTCGGTGCCGGGCACGCCCTCCGCCCAGGGGGTCGCCTCGATCTTCGTCCGGACGACCGCGAACCCGGCCCCCCGCACGCCGCGCGCCGCGTCCTCCACCGCCGCCCGGACCACGGGCAGCGGCCCGGAGCCGCGCAGGGTGAGCATCGGCTGGCTGGGCGTCCGGCCCCGGTCCAGCACGATGTGCGCGCACTTCATGCCGTGTCCGGCCGCGTACCGTTCGAGCGCGTCCACGGTCGCGGCCCCGTCATCGGCGCGGACGGTGAGGTGGGCCTCGAAGTCACCGGCGAAGTCAACGGCGAAGCGAGCTGTGGTGGTCGCGGTGGTGCTGGATATCACCGGGGGATGATCTCAGGGCATGACTCCGCAGGTCATCGAGGCCCTCGCGGCGGCGGGCGTCAGGGTGCGGCCCGGTCCGTGAAGAACGCGGTGACTCCGGCCGCGGCGATAGCATGATTCTGTGTCTCCGGCCGACCCTCATCAGGGCCGCTGCAGCAGAGAGGAGCGAACGTCATGACGATCGCCCCGGACCACGTCGGGCACGATGCCCTCCACTACCAGGCGATGCGAGACGTCGTCGAGCAGATACAGGAGAGCGTGCCCGGCAAGCTGGAGATCACAAGGGAGGGGATCGTTCACGACATGATGTCGCCCGGGAAGCCGCACGAACTGACAGCGTTCCGCATCAGCCGACGGCTGGAGAAGGTCATGCCGGACGGCCTGGCAGCTCCCACCGGGACGCCCGATGTGGAGGGCGTGAACGAGGGCATCCTGCGTCACCCGGACGTCATGGTGATCCGGGAAGAGGACATGGAGGGCGAAGGGTCCTTCGACCCGCGCACTGTCGTCGCCGCCATCGAGGTCGTCTCCCGGTCCAACCCGGACAACGACTGGGTGGGCAAGATGCGGGACTACCCCCTGCTCGGAATCCCGGTATACGCCGTCTTCGATCCTCGCAAGGGTGAAGGAGCCGTCTTCTCCGATATCCACAAGACCGCCTCCGGTCCTCGCTACGCGATGCGCAAGGACTTCGTCTACGGGGAGGACGTCACGATCGGCGACTGGACCATCTCCACGGAGAACCTGCCGCGTTACTAGCCTCGCGGCGACGCTCCGGCGCGTGATTCGGCCAACGCCGCGCCGGAGCGGAAGCGGACGCGGTACAACGCCTCCATGAATATTCGTTCGATAGCGATGGCGATGGCGGGAAGTCTGGTGGCGGCGCTGGTCGTCGGCGGGCCGGGAGTGGCGGGAGCGGCGAGTGCCACGGCGGCCGGGAACGCCGAGCGCCCCGACCGGTGCGGGCGGCCGGCGGCCGTCTCGGTGTTCCACGAGGGTGGCGTGCCCCTGCTGGACTGGCGGGAGAACCTGGAGTTCGACGGGCGCGGCACCTTATGGGTCTCCCATGTGACCAGGAACCGCGTCGAGGGGTACGCCCCCGACGGGACGCTGAAGGCGTCCTTCCCCGTGCCCGGCCCCGGCGGGATCCGCCGGGGGCCGGACGGGCTGATGTACGTCAACTTCGGCGTGAACCCGCTGGAGCGGGACGGCGGCGTCATGCGCTTCGACCCGGCCGCGGCCGAGCCCCGCGCCGAGAAGGTCTTCGGCGGCACGCCCAGGGTCAACGGCCTCGCCATCGACTCCGCCGGCAACTTCTACCTCAGCCGCGAGCTGGCCACCGGCATCCTCAAGGTCCGGCCGGACGGCACCCGGGACGAGGAGTGGACGCGGAAGGCGGACGTCTTCGGCACCAACGGCCTGGAGATCGTCGGCGATCAGCTCTACGCGAGCGTTCTCGTCAACGGCACGTCCCCGGTCGTCCGCGTCCCCCTGGCCGACCCGGCGCGGCACACCGCCGTCACCCGGCTCAGCCACACCGTCCTGGACGGCAAGTTCCTCGACGACCTCACCGCCTTCGGCGGCGATCTGGTCGTCGCGGCCTTCCGGAGCGGCGAGCTGATCAAGGTGGACCCGGTGACCGGACGGTCCTGCGTGCTGGTGAGCGGGCTGCGGATGCCGACGAGCGTCCGCGTGCCGCGTGCGTTCGGCGATCACGACGGGCGCCGCGAGCTGTTCGTCACGGAGGCCTCCGGCCGCGTCGTCACGGTGACGCTCGGCTGACCGTACGAGCGCGGTACCGCCCCGCCGCCCGGCCCCCGTACGGACGGCGGGGCCATCCGCTACCCCACCGGGACGGCTCGTACCGCCCGGAAGCGGAAGCTGCCCGTCCCCACTTCCACCGCCACCTCCGTGAACCCCGCCGCCCGCAGCCGCGTCTCCAGGGTCGCGGGCGGCACCGGCACACACGTGTCGCCCCAATGGATCAGCCGCCAGCGCCAGTTGCTCAGCGAGTCGCAGCCGGCGAAGACGCCGCCCGGGCGCAGTACGCGGTGCGCCTCGGCGAAGAGGGCGTCCTGCCGGGCGGGCGAGGGGACGTGGTGGAGCATGGTGAAACAGGCGACGGAGTCGAAGCGGCCGTCGGGCCAGGGCAGGGCGGTGCCGTCGCCGTGCACGACCTCGACCTCGGCCCCGCCCTCGCCCGGCAGGACACCCTCGGCCCGGTCGCCGAACTCGCGGCGCAGTCCGGCCGCGTACGCGGCGTCGACCTCGACGACGCTCAACCTCGTCAGGCCCTCCCGGCGCAGCAGGACGCGCGTGGTGGCCCCGTAACCCGGCCCGATCTCCAGGGCGTCGGGCCCGAGCGGCACTCCGTCCAGGACCCACGGCAGCAAACGGTCCTCGACGGCGCGGGCCCACTTCTCGGAACCGCACAGACGGCGGTGAACGAGATTCATCGGCATGCGGCAAGGCTAGGAATCAGGCGACCGTGTCGTATACGGGCCAGGAGGCCAACTCATGTCGCCGAAAGGACATACCGCCGTCACGGGGGTACATCCCGCCGCCCACGTCGTCGCCCCCGCCGGCAGTGCCATAGCCGTCGGGAGCTTCGCGCTCGGCGAGGACGAATGGTTCGACGTCCACCGGCACAGCGCCCATCAGCTGGCGTGGGCGCCGCGCGGCGTCCTGGCCGTGCGCGCGGCGGGACGTACGTGGGTGCTGCCGTCGACCGTCGCGCTGTGGATCCCGGCGGGCGTCCCGCACGCCACGGGCGCCACGTGCGCCGCGCTGATGCGGAGTCTGTACTTCTGGCCGGACCGTTGCCCGTTCGGCTGGGAGACGCCGCAAGTCATGGCGGTCTCCGGGCTGTTGCGCGAGTTGATCGGCCATCTGTCCCAGGAGGACCTCGACACGGGGGCGCGGCAGCGCGCGGAGGACGTCCTGCTGGACCAGTTACGTCCCGTCTCCGTGACGACGGTCAGGGCGCCGATGCCCGCCGACCCCCGGGCCCGGCGGGTGGCGGAGGCCCTCCGCGCGGACCCGACGGACGGGCGCACGCTCGCGCAGTGGGGCGCGCTGGTGGGCGCGAGCGGCCGGACGCTCGCGCGGGCCTTCGTCGAGGGCACGGGCATGTCGTACGGGCGGTGGCGTGCCCAGCTGCGGCTGGAGGCGGCGATGCCGCTGCTCGCGGCGGGGGCGACGGTGTCCGCGGTGGCGCGGCGGGTGGGGTACGGCTCGCCTAGTGCGTTCGTCGCGGCGTTCCGGCGGGGGGTGGGGGTGCCGCCGGGGGCGTATTTCGCTCCGCGATAGCGCTGCGCCGAGGGGTGGCCTGATCACCTGCGGGCCGGTGGGGGCTGGTCGCGCAGTTCCCCGCGCCCCTTACGGGGCGCACTCCCTCCCAGGCCCCTACGGGCGCCGGTCCGCCAGCTTCGCCGCGTTCGCGGCTTCCGTGCCTCGGGCCCAGCCCTCGGGGTCGCGGCCCTTGAGGCGGTGGGAGGTGGTCTCGGGGAAGAGGCGGCCGGCGGTCTCGCCGACCGCCACGTCCCGGGCGGCCAGCACGGGCAGGACCTCGGGGCGGGTCTCCTCGGCGGCCACGTCGCGGACGGCCGCGGACAGCCGGTCGCCGATGCGGCCCGCGTAGGCGATCAGGAAGGACTCGCGGAAGTCCCGGGTGCGGCGGGATCGGCCACGGGCGTGGTGGTCGTCGGCGGCGCGGCCCATCGCGGTGGTGGCCTGGACGAGGAGGGAGGTGTAGAGGAGCTCGACGAGCTCCAGGTCGGCGTCGAACCCGACGACGGTCGAGAAGCCGTACTCGCTGGACCACACCGCCTGGCAGTGGTTGGCGGCGGCCACCGCGTTCAGGAGCAGGGCCTTGGCGGATTCGTACGGGCCCTCGACCCCGATCCGGCAGGCGCCCGGCCCGTCCCCGGCGGCGGCCGCGCCGGCGGCGAGCAGGGCCTCGTCTATGGAGTGCCGGGCCATGAGCTCCTGGGCCTTGGCGGACAGGGCCTCCGCCTCCTCCGGGAACTGCGTCGACTCCGCCTTCGCCAGCAGTGCCCGGACGCGGCCGAGCATCCGGGGCGGTGCGGCCGCGGCGGCCGCGGCGACGTGCCCGCCGGTGCCGGGCAGCGGGCCGACGCCGCCGACCCTCGGCAGCCCGTCGATCAGCCGCAGCGTGGCCAGGGCGCGGACGGCGGTCTCGAAGCGGCTCAGCCGCTCGCGCTCCGCGAAGCCGTCGAGGAAGGTGTCGTCCGTCTCCCACCAGGCGTGCGCGTCGAGCTCCCGCAGCTGGGCGACCCAGCGCGCGTCGAGCGTCTCCGGGGCGTAGCGCCGGCCCTCGGCGGCTATGAGGGCGACGGCGAACCGGGTCTCGGCGGGGGGCGGTTCCCGCCGTACGAGCCGGACGACGTCGGCGGGCTGCCAGCCGTACTCCCAGGCCCGCCGCACCGTCGCCGAGCCGTGCCGGACGACCGCGCCGCTGATGGCCTCCCAGCCGGCGGGGGCGGCGGCCAGGACGGAGGCGGCGGCGTAGACGGCGTCGTCGAGATCGTCCCCGCGCACCGCCCGCAGCCCGCGTACGGCCGCGGCGACGGTTTCCAGGGGCGACTCGGTGCTCTGCACTGTGGGGGGCTCGCTTCCTCGGGGGCCCGGGCTGGGGGTGCGCCGGAGTGGAATCCCATCTTCCCGCATCCCCGCAGGCAGGGCACACGCCCGGTGCCCGCCCCCGCTCCCGCAGGTCGGAGCGGGGGCGGAGCGGGCCGGAAGCCGGGGTCGGAGCCGGGTCAGAGCCGGGCCTGGAAGACCCCCACGGACCGCTCGGGCCGGTAGCCGAGCAGCTTGTTCACGGCGCGCATGGGCCCGTTGTCGTCGGACACGCCCGTGACGATCTCCCGTACGGGCATCCGTCCCTCGCGCACGAGCCGCAGCATCCGCAGCTTGACCGCCCGCCCCAGGCCGAGCCCGCGGTGGCCGGCGGCCACGGCGGTGTCGTACTGCGTGGCCCGCGCGCCGTCCGGGGAGCGCCGCACCAGCTCGGTGTACCCGGCGAACGAGCCGTCGGGCGCGACGGCGGCGACCGTGAGCATCTCCCCGCCCCGGTCGACGACGAGCTGCTGGACGGTGCGGGAGCGTGCGGCGTCCCAGCGCGGCCGTTCCTCCTCGAAGTCGCCCCAGGGGCTGTCGGACATGGCGTCGCGGACGGCCGCGAAGGGCTCGGCGAACTCCTCCGGCACCGCGCCCTCCCACTCGACGAAGCGGTACCCCTCCGGCAGGACCGGCTCCTCGGCCGCCGCTTCCTCCGTCACGTCCTGCACGTACATCACCAGCGGGAGGGCGCGTACGAAGCCGTGCGCGAGGGCGAACGTCTCGCCCGCGCCGCCGATCTCGATCTGGGCGCCGACCGCGCCCCGCCGCTCCCGCTCCAGGATCGCCCGCACCTCCTGCCACAGCCGCGTACCGATGCCCCGGTTCCGCAGCTCCGGCCGGACGGCGAGGTGCTCGATCCAGGCCGTCTTCCGGTTCGCTCCCTCGTCGAACAACCGCAACGAGACCACGCCGGCATACGGTCCGCCCTCCCCCGGCACGGCCAGCCGTACGTACCGGCTGTCGCCGTCCGTCACGCACAGCACCCCGGCCGTCTCCACCCGCCCGGGCGCCGGCACGGCGGGCAGGTCGTGGGCGTGGGCGGCGGCTATGACGGCGTGCCAGCCGTCGATCTCGCTCTCGGAGGGACGGTCGTTCAGACGCAGCAGTTCACTCATTCCGCGCACGCTACGACGCGAGCTCCGCGCTGTCGTTCGGTTTTCCACGAACGCGGACGACAAACACGAACGCGGACGGCAAAGGGGCCCTCCCGCGGACGAATCCGCCGGGAGGGCCCCTTCACGCATCAGCGACCGGGGGTCACGCGCCCGTGGCGCTGCCCGCGACCCACTGCGCCCAGTCCATGTTCCAGCCGTTGAGGCCGTTGTCCGGGGCGACGGTCTTGTCGTCGGAGTTCTTCACGTCGACGACGTCACCGATCAGCGAGTTGCTGTAGAACCAGGCACCCGGGGTGTTCGGGTCGTTGGCGCCCTGCTTGTCCTCCAGGCCCACGCAGCCGTGGCTGGTGTTGGAGACGCCGAAGACGCCGCTGCCCCAGTAGTTGCCGTGGATGAACGTGCCCGACGTGGACAGGCGCATGGCGTGCGGCACGTCCTTGATGTCGTACTCGCCCTTGCCGTCCTTGCCGGTGAAGCCGACGGTGGAGCCGTTCATCCGGGTCTCCACGAACTTCTCGGAGATCACCATCTTGCCGTTGTACGTCGGGTTGGACGGGCTGCCCGCCGAGATCGGGATGGTCTTGAGGGTCTGACCGTCCCGCACCACCGTCATCTGGTGGGTCTTGGCGTCGACCGTGGAGACCTGGGAGCGGCCGATCTTGAACTTGATCGTCTTCTTCTGGACGCCCTTGATGTTCGGGCCGCCCTCGACGCCGTCCAGGTCCATCTTCAGCGTGACCTCGGAGTTGGCCTTCCAGTACTCCTGCGGCCGGAAGTCGATGCGCTGGTCGCCGAACCAGTGACCGACGACCTTCTGGCCGCTGCTGCTGGTGACCTCCAGGTGGGACTGGACGTCCTTCCGGTTCTTGATCGGCTTGTCGAAGTCGATCGACACGGGCATGCCCACGCCGACCGTCGAGCCGTCCTCCGGCGTGAAGGAGCCGATGAAGCTGTTGTCGGGAGAGACGGTGGAGAAGGAGGAGTTCTCGGTGGCCTTGCGGTCCTTGGAGTCCTTGGCCTCGGCGGTGATCTTGTACTTGGTCGAACGCTCGAGCTGCTTGTTCGGCTTCCAGGACTTCTTGTCCGAAGATATTGAACCCTCGACGGGGGTGCCCTTGTCCGTCGTCATCTTGACGCCGGTGAGCTCGCCATCACTCACGGTGACGGACACGGCATCGGCCGTGATGCCGACGCCGTTGGCGCCGTTCTTGGGCGTGATCTTGATCTGCGCCTTGGAGGCGTCCTTGGCGGCCGCGGCGTCGACCTGACCCTGGGACTTCCCCTTGGCGTCACCGCCACCCTTGGCGTCGTCGCCGTCGCCGCCACAGGCGGCCAGAGTCAGTACCCCACCGAGCACAGCGGCCGCGGCCACCAGGCCCTTGCGGCGCTTGCCGTACGTCATCACACGCTTCTCCATTGCTCCTGGACCCCGGAATCCCCCGAGCCGATCGTGGGGCTCGTGGGGCTACACGTATCCCGGCTACTACATAAGGGAACGCGTGCACCGTTTGGCCCGGTTCCACTCATCGGCAAACTGTGGGAAAGACCACGCCAGTAAAGCCCCTCGGGTCCCGAGGTCCACAACCGGGGTCTTGAAAAAGGGCAAACGCCCTGCTACTGGACCGCCGGTTACCCCATGGCTTCCCCACCGGCCGCCGGTGTCACTAACATCGTGTCAGTCGGGACGCGCCACAGCTCACGACCGTCAATCTCTGTCGTCGCCAGGGGGTTTCATCCCGTGACCACACGTCGCCCGCTGCTGACCGCCGTCGCCGCCTGCACGGTGCTGTGCGCGCTGTGGTTCGTCCCCACTGCCCACGCTACGCCCGAGCGCCCCGAGAAGCAGCAGGACGCCCTCGCGGCGGCAACGGCCCCGGCCGCCCAGGAGCTGGCGGCCAGCGGGAGTGTGGACACCACTCCGTATGTCTTCGGTGGCATAGCGTTCGTCGCCGCGGGCGGCGCGCTGGTCACGGGCGCCGCGCGCAGGTCGCGCGGCGCCGCTCGCTGACCGACCGGCCGTCAGGCCAGCGGGCCCGTCACCGGCTCCACGGCCGCGACGAGCTCCCCGGACCGGACGAACTCCTCGGCCACCGCCAGGTCCGGCGCCAGGAAACGGTCCCCGCCGGGGCCCTCCACGCCCGCCGCGCGCACGGCCTTCAGCACCGCCCGCGAGGCCGGGGCCGGCTCCATGCCCTCCCGCAGCTCGATCGCCCGCGTCGCGGCCACGAGCTCCACGGCGACGACCCGGCCGAGCGCCGCCACGGCGGTCCGCAGCTTGCGCGCCGCCGACCAGCCCATGGAGACGTGGTCCTCCTGCATCGCGGAGGACGGGATCGAGTCCACCGACGCCGGGACCGCCAGCCGCTTCATCTCGCTGACCAGCGCGGCCTGGGTGTACTGGGCGATCATCAGCCCCGAGTCCACCCCGGCGTCCCCCGCCAGGAAGGCCGGCAGGCCGTGCGAACGGTTCTTGTCCAGCAGCCGGTCGGTCCGCCGCTCGGCGATGGAAGCAAGGTCGGCAGCCGCGATCGCAAGGAAATCAAGGACGTAAGCCACCGGCGCACCATGAAAATTGCCGTTGGACTCGACGCGGCCGTCCCTCAGCACCACGGGGTTGTCGACCGCGGCGGCCAGCTCGCGGTCCGCCACCAGCCGGGCGTGCGCCAGGGTGTCCCGGCCCGCGCCGGCCACCTGCGGGGCGCACCGGATCGAGTACGCGTCCTGGACGCGCGGCGCGTCGTCCTGGTGGTGCCCGGTGAGCCCGGAACCGGCCAGCACCGCCGCCATGTTCGCGGCGCTCGCGCCCTGCCCCGGGTGGGGGCGGATGGTGTGGAGCTCGGGGGCCAGGACCTTCTCCGAGCCGAGCAGCGCCTCCAGGGACAGCGCGGCGGTGATGTCGGCCGAGGTGATCAGACGGGCCAGGTCCGCGCAGGCCATGACGAGCATGCCGAGCATGCCGTCCGTGCCGTTGAGCAGCGCGAGCCCTTCCTTCTCCCGCAGTTCCACGGGCTCGATGCGGTGCTCGGCGAGCAGCTCCGCGGCCGGGCGCACCACGCCGTCGGGCCCCTCGGCGTCGCCCTCGCCCATCAGCGTGAGCGCGCAGTGCGAGAGCGGGGCGAGGTCGCCGGAGCAGCCGAGCGAGCCGTACTCGTGCACCACGGGGGTGATACCCGCGTTGAGGATGGCGGCCATCGTCTCGACGACCAGCGGGCGTACGCCCGTGTGCCCGGAGGCGAGCGTCTTCAGGCGCAGGAACATCAGCGCCCGCACGACCTCGCGCTCGACGCGCGGGCCCATGCCGGCGGCGTGCGAGCGGACGATGTTGCGCTGGAGCTGGACCCGCAGGTCGGGGCTGATGTGCCGGACGGCGAGGGCGCCGAAGCCGGTCGAGACGCCGTACACCGGGTCCGGCTTGGCGGCCAGATCGTCGATCACCTGCCGCGCGGCGGCGACGGCGGCGAGGGCCTCTTCCGACACGACCACGCGGGCGCCGTCACGGGCGACGGCGATCACGTCTTCCGCGGTCGTGCCGGACGTTCCCACCACCACAGAGTGCATATCCATATTCAGGCACCCTAGAGACTGAATCGCTACCTGTCACTAGTCGACTTTGTACTCGTGTAACGCCGTGCGGTGACGATCCATGCCGGGCGCCTCCCGCGCGGGGTTCCGTCGACTTTCCGAGCCGCCCGCCGACGGGGGTGCCCGCGCCTGACGGCGCGGTTCCACCCCACCCGCCCGCCCGGAACCGGATCGCTCAGCCAGGGAGCTGGGGTGACGTGAGGGGGGCGGGGTGGGGTGGACGGGCCCTGGTAGGGGCGTAAGGAGCTCTTCGCCACTGGAGCCAAGTGCGGGGCAACCGACACCGCAAGACCAGGCACCGCGAAGAGCTCAGCCCCGTAAGGGCCCGTCCACCCCACCCCGCCCCCGGCCCCGGAAGCGGCGCCGCTCCGCCGACAGCGGCGACGGCGGCCGGTCGGCCATCCGCACCACCGGATCCGCACGGCCACCGTCCCGCCCCGCCACCACCGGCCCCGCCGACCGCGCCGCCTTCGCCCGGTACTGCGCCGCGTCCGCCAGCCGGAACAGCCGGCGCGCCGAACGCACCGTCCCGATCGGATCCCCCGTGGAGGCGACCCCGCAGGCCACCCCCTCCCCCAGCTCCAACGCCCCCGCCCGCCGGCACAGTTCGTCCGCGACCCGCACCACCTCGTCCGCCGTCGGCCCCACCGACAGCAGACAGAACTCGTCGCCCCCCAGCCGCGCCGCCAGCGCCCCCGGCAGCTTCGCCCCGCACAGCGACAGCACCGACCCGAACCGCTCCAGCAACCGGTCCCCGACCGCGTGCCCCAACGTGTCGTTGACCTTCTTCAGCCCGTTGAGATCACACACCAGCAGACTGACGACAGCGCCTTCCCCCAGGTGCCGTTCCACCGCCTCGTCCAGCCGGGCGTCGACCGCCCGCCGGTTGGCCAGCCCCGTCAGCGGGTCGGTGAACGCCAGCCGCCGGACCTCCTCCAGCCGCTCGGTCTGCGCGATGCCGGACGCCGCCACCGCCGCCAGCACCGTCGCGAAGTCCGCGTCGCCGGGCCCGAAGAGCGGCGCCCGCACCGAGCGCGCGACGTACAGCTCACCCCACGCCCGCCCGTGCAGCACGATCGGCGCGACGACGCAGCAACCGCGCCCGCGCCGCCGCAGCGCGGCGACCCTTCCCTCCTCGTCCCCCCGAGCCGTCTCCACCCAGGCGTGCGGCTGCCCGCCCACCCACCGCTCGTGCAGGAACTCCGTGATCTCGGGAAAGACGTCCACGGGATACGACTCGTCCCCGGGGAAGCGTTCCTCCCCCTCCGCGAGCTCGCCCACGTTCACCAGCACCCGCAGCCGGCCGCGCTCCCGCTCCCACACCGAGATCGCGGCGAACGTCCCGTCCAGCGCGCGGCGCGCGCCCTCCGCCGCGGCCTCGACGCTCTCGAGCGGGGTGGGCGCGGCGGCCATCGCCTGCGCGAGCTCCACGACAGCGCGCAGCCGGGCGTCGCACTCCCCGTCACCAGCCACCCGAGCCTCACATTCCGTGACCGCAAGGGCCTCCCGACCCGTACTCCAGCGTAAGAACGTCGGGCGTATTCCGCGCAATAAAGCGGATAAGTCCCTGCGCGTCTAAATCCCTGCGCGTCCTACTCCCCCGGCCAGTCCGGCTTCCGCTTCTCGTTGAACGCCGCCACGCCCTCGGCCCGGTCGCCGGAGAAGGCCACCGACCGCCAGGCCGCGTCCTCGACCTCCAGCCCGGCCCGCAGGTCCAGCCCGTGCCCCAGCCGCAGCGCCCGCTTCGCGGCCCGCAGCCCGACCGGGGAGTTGCCGGCGATCCGGGCGGCCAGCGCCAACGCCTCGTCCCGGTCGCGGCCCTCGTCGACGAGCACGTCCACCATGCCCAACTCCCGGGCCTCGGCGGCCTCCACCCGCCGGGCGCTGAAGATCAGCTCGGCGGCGCGGGCGGCCCCGACGCGGCGCGGCAGCAGCTGGGTGCCGCCACCGCCGGGGATCACGCCCACGGACACCTCGGGCAGCCCCACCACGGCCGTCCGGTCGGCCACGATCACGTCGCAGGACAGCGCGAGCTCGTACCCGCCACCCAGGGCGAAGCCGTGCACGGCGGCGATGGTGGGAACGGGCAGCTCCAGCACGCCGGTGTAGCAGGCCCGGGCGTGCGGACGCTGGCGGACGAGGTCGGCGTCGGTGAAGGAGTTGCGCTCCTTGAGGTCGGCGCCGACGCAGAAGGCGCGTTCGTGCGTGGACGTGAGGACGACGACCCGGACGTCGCGGTCGGCGGCGAGCTCGGCGGTCGCCTGCCCGATGAGCCGGCCCATCTCCGTGGAGACGGCGTTCATGGCCTTGGGGCGGTCCAGGACGAGTTCGGCGACGTGACCGTTCTCGTGCGTCCGGATCGCGATCCACTCTCCGATGCGGCGCTCGCTCACGCTGGTGCCCTCCCGGGTCTCCGTGTACGGACTTACGGCGTACGGACGTACGGACGGCACCGATCATGCCTCCCGGCGGCCCCGGGGGCCATACCCAAGATCGCACTGGTGCCTCGCACCGCTCAGCCGTTCTCCCGCCGCGTGAGCAGCCACGGCTCGACGACGCCGAGGCCGCGCACCGGCCGCTGCCACATCGGCTGGAGCGCGAACCGGTACTCGCCCCGCTCGCCCGCCGCCGCGACCTCCGCCTCCGACTTGGGCGCGTCCCCGTTGCGCGTGAGCTCCTCCGCCAGGGCGCCGTCGACGAGGACGGCGTCCTTCGGCGCTATCGAGGTGAGCCGGCTGGCGAGGTTGACGGTGGTGCCGAAGACGTCGCCCATCCGCGTCGTGACCGTCCCGAACGCGATGCCGACCCGCAGCTCGGGCATGGTCTCGTCGTTCGTGAGGGTCTCGATGAGCCGCAGCCCGATCTCCGCCGCCGTACCGGCGTCGTCGGCCGCGTACAGCACCTCGTCACCGAGCGTCTTGATCAGGCGCCCACCGTGGGCGGCGACCAGATCCGCCGCGGTGGTCTCGAAGGCCTCGACGAGCTCGCCGAGCTCCTCCTCCTCCAGCCGCCGCGTCAGCCGGGTGAAGCCCACGAGGTCGGCGAAGCCGACGGCCAGCCGCCTGTCGACCATCTCCGCGTCGTCGGCCGCCTGGACGACGCGACCGGTGGCGGCGGCGAGCTGCCGCCGCCAGACGTAGATCAGGAACTCCTCCAGCTCGGGCAGCAGCAGCTCGACCAGCGGATACGTGATCTCGGCCCGGCTCAGGCCCTCCTGAGGCTCGGTCAGCCCCTCCAGGAAGGAGTCGATCTGCCAGTCGGCCAGCCGGGCCGTGGTCTGGCCCGTGGACCGGGCGACCTGGACGGCCATGGGCTCGCTGAGCAGGCCCGCCTCGACGAGACCGGCCAGGCGCCGCAGCGCCAGCACGTCCGCCTCGGTGAGCGCCTTGGCCTGGCCGATGTCGGCGAAGCCCATGGCGCGCCAGAAGCGGGCGGCCAGGTCCATGGAGACCCCGGCCGCGCGGGCGGCCTGGAAGGGGGTGTAGCGGCGCTCGGCCCCGAGGATCAGCGACTCCAGCCGGAGCGCGAGAGGGTCGCCCTCCTCGATGTCCTCCTCGCCGATGCTCC
Source organism: Streptomyces sp. L500 (assembly GCF_054551825.1). Lineage (NCBI taxonomy): Bacteria > Bacillati > Actinomycetota > Actinomycetes > Kitasatosporales > Streptomycetaceae > Streptomyces > Streptomyces sp. L500. The sequence continues at coordinate 7,493 of NZ_JBTOLC010000063.1, read as the reverse complement.
CCCCGACGCCGGGGTGACCGGCGTGGCGAGCACCGTGGTCGCCGCCGCCCGTACCGTCGTCCCCCGTGGCCCTGCCGGCTCGGGTGGTTCCCCCATCGTCGGCGGTCACCGCCCGCCCCCTGTCCGATCCGTGCGCACTGCCCTGCCGATCACTGCTCGCTTAGGTTCCGGGCACAACGATACGTCAGGTGTGCCGTAGCTCACTCTCCCGACGGCGCGGCGGTCACTCTTTACGACGTTTACGATCCGGCCGCCCGCAAATGGACGATGTCGCCCGCTCCCACCGGTTGCCGCACCCCCTCGGCCGTCGCCAGCACCAGCCGTCCGTCGCCGTCGACGGCCACGGCCTCGCCGACCAGCTCGCGCCCGCCGGGCAGTTCGGCGCGGACGGTCCGGCCGAGGGTGGCGCACCCGGCGGTGTACATCTCCTGGAGCCGGCAGGCGGCCGGGTCGCCGCCCGCCGCGCGCCACGCCTCGTAGAGGTCGGCGAGGTTGCGCAGCACGGCCCGCAGCAGCGGGTCGCGGTCGGTGACCCGGGCGCCGGCGAGGGCGAGGGAGCCCGCCTGCGGGACGGGGAGCTCGTCGGCGCGGAGCGTGACGTTCAGCCCGATGCCCACGACGACGGCGTCGCCGGAGCGCTCGGCGAGGATGCCGCCGGCCTTGCGCTCCTCCCCGTCGACGGTGACGAGGAGGTCGTTGGGCCACTTCAGGGCGGTGTCGACGCCGGCGGCGCGGGAGAGGGCGGTGGCGGTGGCGACGCCGGCGAGCAGCGGGAGCCAGCCCCAGCGCTCGGCGGGCACGCCCGGGCCGGGGGTGAGGCGGACGGAGAAGAAGAGCCCGGAGCGCGGGGGCGCGGACCAGGTGCGGTCCAGGCGCCCGCGCCCGGCGGACTGCTCCTCGGCGACGAGCACCGCGCCCTCGGGGCCGCCGGTGGCGACGAGGTCGGTGTTGGTGGAACCGGTGCGCGGGACCACGTCGAGGGAGGTCCACAGCCCGCCGGGGCGGAGCAGCGCGCGGCGCAGGGCGTTGGCGTTGAGCGGCGGGCGGTCCAGGTCGGACCAGCGGTTGCCGGAGGCGTCGGAGGGCGTCATAAGAGCCACCATAGGAGGCGAGAGCCCGACGAACCGGACGGCACCGACCGGCGCCGGTGCCGCCGAAGGTGTGGCCAAAGACGCACTGCCGCAGCGCATGCGCGCGGATACGCTACGAACCGGTAGCCAGGGCGGGCCCGTCGGGGGGCACCGCCATGTCCGCCTTCCCACCCCTCCGGACGAGCAGGAGCCGCATCCCGTGTCCGAGCCAGTAGCCGACGAATTCGACATCCACACGACCGCGGGGAAGCTCGCGGATCTCCAGCGCCGGATCGAGGAGGCGACGCACGCCGGCTCCGCGCGGGCGGTGGAGAAGCAGCACGCCAAGGGCAAGCTGACGGCGCGCGAGCGGGTCGATCTGCTCCTGGACGAGGGCTCGTTCGTGGAGCTCGACGAGTTCGCGCGGCACCGTTCGACGAACTTCGGCATGGACGCCACCCGTCCGTACGGGGACGGCGTGGTGACCGGCTACGGCACCGTGGACGGCCGTCCGGTGGCGGTCTTCTCTCAGGACTTCACGGTGTTCGGCGGCGCGCTCGGCGAGGTGTTCGGCCAGAAGATCGTCAAGGTGATGGACTTCGCCCTGAAGTCGGGGTGCCCGGTCATCGGCATCAACGACTCGGGCGGCGCCCGCATCCAGGAGGGCGTGGCGTCCCTGGGCATGTACGGCGAGATCTTCCGCCGCAACACCCACGCCTCCGGCGTCATTCCGCAGATCTCGCTGGTCGTCGGCCCGTGCGCGGGCGGCGCGGTGTACTCCCCGGCCATCACGGACTTCACGGTGATGGTGGATCAGACCTCGCACATGTTCATCACCGGCCCGGACGTCATCAAGACGGTCACCGGCGAGGACGTGGGCTTCGAGGAGCTGGGCGGCGCGCGGACGCACAACACCACGTCGGGCGTGGCGCACCACATGGCGGGCGACGAGAAGGACGCCATCGAGTACGTCAAGGCGCTGCTGTCGTACCTGCCGTCGAACAACCTCTCCGAGCCGCCGGCCTTCCCGGAGGAGGCCGATCTGGAGGTCTCGGACGCCGACCGCGAGCTGGACGTCCTGATCCCCGACTCGGCGAACCAGCCCTACGACATGCACACCGTGATCGAGCACGTGCTGGACGAGGGCGAGTTCCTGGAGACGCAGGCGCTGTTCGCGCCGAACATCATCACGGGCTTCGGCCGGGTCGAGGGCCGCCCGGTGGGCGTCGTCGCCAACCAGCCGATGCAGTTCGCGGGCTGTCTGGACATCGCCGCGAGCGAGAAGGCGGCGCGGTTCGTGCGCACCTGCGACGCGTTCAACGTCCCGGTGCTGACGTTCGTGGACGTGCCGGGGTTCCTGCCGGGCACGGACCAGGAGTACAACGGCATCATCCGGCGCGGCGCCAAGCTGATCTACGCGTACGCGGAGGCCACGGTCCCGCTGATCACCGTGATCACCCGCAAGGCGTTCGGCGGCGCGTACGACGTCATGGGCTCCAAGCACCTGGGCGCCGACCTCAATCTGACGTGGCCCACGGCGCAGATCGCGGTGATGGGCGCCCAGGGCGCGGTCAACATCCTCCACCGCCGTTCGCTGGCCGCGGCCGCCACGCCGGAGGAGCAGGAGGCGCTGCGCGCCGAGCTGCTCGCGGAGTACGAGGACACGCTGCTCAACCCCTATGTGGCGGCCGAGCGCGGCTACGTCGACGCGGTGGTCATGCCGTCGGAGACCCGCCGCCACATCGTGCGGGGGCTGCGCGCCCTGCGCGACAAGCGCGAGGCGCTGCCGCCGAAGAAGCACGGGAACATCCCGCTGTAGCGAACGCAGGGAACGTAGCGAAAGGGACGCCGACGTGATCAAGGTCGTTCGGGGCAACCCCACACCCGAGGAGCTGGCCGCCGCCCTGGCGGTGGTCCGAGCCCGCGCGGCGGTGGGCGCCACCGCCGCGCAGGACGCCCCGGCCCGCTCGGAGTGGTCCAATCCGGCCCGGCTGGCGGCGGGCCGGCGGGTCCCGCACCCGGGCCCCCTGGCCTGGCGCACCAGCTACTGGCCCGTCTGAGCCCCTCGGCGTCGTGGCGGCCTGAGTACGCGTACTCAGGCGCCACACGCCTCGCGGGCGGACCATGGAGGTCATGCTCTGGTCCGATCCGTCCGACGAACCGCCCGAGGAGCTGCGCGAGGCGCAGCTCATGCTCCGGCGGGCCGGGATCGTGCTGGCGGTGGGGATGGTGCTGCTCTTCCTGGTGCTGGGCGTGCGCTGACCTCACGATGGTCACGCTGTGTCACAGGCTGCTCATAGGTTTGTCCGTTCTGGAACTGGATTCACCCGTTTCACGTCCTGCCCCATATGAACAAGCCCGTCCGTCACATAGCGGTATTCACCGGAATACTCGTGCTCGCCCTGCTGGTCAGGGCGACCTGGGTGCAGTTCGTCCGCGGCGACGAGCTGTCGAACCACGCGGAGAACCGGCGCGTCACGATCGCGAGCTTCTCCCAGCCACGCGGCGACATCATCGTCGGCGGCCGGCCCGTCACCGGATCGGTGGAGACCGGCGGCGACCTGAAGTACAAGCGGACCTTCACCGACGGGAAGATGTACGCCCCCGTCACGGGCTTCTTCTCCCAGGGCTACGGCAGCAACTATCTCGAGGGCGTCAACAACAAGCTGCTCAGCGGCACGGACGACCGGCTGTTCTTCCAGCGCACCGCCGACATGTTCACCGGCAAGAAGACGCGCGGCGGCGACGTCGTCACCACCATCGACCCCAAGGCGCAGAAGGCCGCGTACGAGGGCCTGGGCGACCGCAAGGGCGCCGTCGTCGCCCTCGACCCCCGGACGGGCAAGATCCTCGCGCTGGCCTCCACGCCCTCGTACGACCCGTCGGCCATCGCCGGTAACGGCAAGCAGGACAAGGCCGCCTGGGACGCGCTCCAGAAGGACCCGGACAAGCCGATGAACAACCGGGCGCTGCGCGAGACGTACCCGCCCGGCTCCACCTTCAAGATCGTGACGGCGGCAGCGGCCCTGGAGAACGGCCTCTACTCGGACATCAACGCCCCCACGGACTCCCCCGACCCCTGGACCATGCCCGGCACGGTGACCAGGCTGCCCAACCAGAACCCCCTGGCCCCCTGCAAGAACGCCTCCCTCAACGTGGCCATGCAGAACTCCTGCAACACCGTCTACGGCAAGGCGAGCTCCGACCTGGGGAAGGACAAGATGCGCGCGATGGCGGAGAAGTTCGGCTTCAACCAGGAGCCCTTCACGCCGGTGCGGGCGAGCGCCAGCACCTTCCCCAAGGACATCAACAAGTCCCAGACCGCCATGGCCGGCATCGGCCAGGGCAGCCTGACCGCCACCCCGCTGCAGGTCGCCATGATGACCGCCGCGATCGCCAACGACGGCAAGCTGATGAAGCCCTACATGGTCGAGGAGCTGCGCGACCCGGACCTGAAGACGGTCGAGAAGCACAAGCCCGAGGTGATGTCGGAGGCCGTCTCGCCCGAGATCGCCAAGAAGGTCCAGCAGATGATGGAGGACACCGCGACCAAGGGCACCGGCAAGGCCGCCCTCATCGACGGCGTCACCGTCGGCGGCAAGACGGGCACCGCGGAGCGGGGCGCGAACCAGAAGAACCTGGCGTGGTTCATCTCGTACGCGAAGACGGACGAGGGCTCGCCGGTGGCGGTCGCGGTGATGATCGAACCGGACGACAGCGTCCCGGACGACCAGATCTCGGGCGGCAAGCTCGCGGGCCCGATCGCGAAGAAGGTCATGGAGGCGGTGCTGGGCAAGTGACCCCGCCCGCGCGGGGTCCGGGGCGGGGCCCCCGGGAAACTACGCTGGCCCCCATGAGCAACCACACCCCCTCCCGCCGCCTCGTCCTCGCCTCCCAGTCCCCCGCGCGACTCGGGCTGCTGCGCCAGGCCGGCCTCGCCCCCGAGGTGATCGTCAGCGGGGTGGACGAGGACGCCCTGGACGCCCCGACCCCCGGCGAGCTGGCCCTCGTGCTGGCCGAGGCCAAGGCGGCCGCGGTGGCGGAGCGGGAATCGGCGGCGGGGGCCCTCGTCGTCGGCTGCGACTCCGTCCTGGAGCTGGACGGCCAGGCCCTCGGCAAGCCCGCCGACGCCGAGGAGGCCACCGCGCGCTGGAAGTCCATGCGCGGCCGCGCCGGCGTCCTGCGCACCGGCCACTGCGTCGTCGACACCGCCACGGGCCGCCGCGCCTCGGCTACGGCCTCCACGACGGTCCGCTTCGGCGAGCCGTCCGACGCCGAGATCGCCGCCTACGTGGCCTCCGGCGAGCCGCTGCACGTCGCGGGCGCCTTCACCCTCGACGGCCGCTCGGCACCGTTCGTCGAGGGCATCGACGGCGACCCCGGCAATGTCATCGGCCTGTCGCTCCCGCTGCTCCGCCAGCTGCTCGCGGAGCTGGGCGTCGGCATCACCGACCTCTGGACCTGACGGGCCCGGCGTGCCCCGCAGGGGCGCGGGGAACTGCGCGATCAGCCGGCGACGGCCCGGGGCCCGGGCAATCCGCGGCCACGTCGTGGCTTGTCGCGCCCACGCGGCGGAGCCGCACGGTGTCACGGCCCCGCGCCCCTACGGGGCACTGGCCTAGAGCGGCAGCGCGCTGGTCGCGGCGCCGACCTGCTTCAGCTGGCTGAGCTGGTCGAGCTTGCCGAGCCCCTTCACCACGCCCGGGTAGACGCTCTGGTCGTGGTCCGGGGCCATGTCCTGCATGGCGGGGGCGGCCTGCGGCGCGGGCATGCCCTTGGGGGGCTGGACCTGTGCCGGGGCCGGGGCGCCGTGAACGGCCGGGGCCTTCGGCCCGGTGGCACCCTTGCCACCCTGCGCCTTGGGGGCCTGCCCCTTCTTCGGCGCCTGTCCCTTGCCGGGGTCGCCCTTACCGGAGTCGCCCTTGGCGGGCGCGCCCTTGCCCGGGGCCTTCTTGTCGTGAGCGCTCTTGGCCGGACCCTGCTTCCCCGGGCCCGCCTTGGGGTCGCCCTTCACCGGTGCGTCCGGCGAGGGGGCCGTGACACCGACCGGTCCCGCGTTCGACGACGGGGGCGGCCCCACCGGCGTCGGCAGCGTGGGTACGGCGGCGGCAGCGACGGAGGACATGGACAGTGCGGCGCCGGCCAGAACGGCAGCGGCAGCAATGCGCTTGATCATGACTTCATCAACGATGTCAGGGTATTTCGGTCACGATCCCCTGGGCCACCGGAGGCAATGCCCGGCACAGTCAGCGCAGTTCGCCACCCGCACCTCCCCCGCCACCGGGAATTACCGCACCACCTCGGCCTCTTACGGCCGATTCCACTGATTCCATTGATCCCACCGGCCCGATCCCCGAAGGAGCCCCGCCCGCCATGCCGCAGTCCGTCGACCGGGCCCTGGACGTCCTGGACGCCGTCGCCGCCGCCACCGGCCCCGTCCCCGCCAAGGCGCTCGCCCGCCGGCTGGGCTGCGGCCTGTCCACGGTGTACGAGCTGCTGGGCGCCCTCACGGACCGCGGCCACCTCACCCGTACGCCCGCCGGCTACGTCCTCGGCTACCGGGTGCCCGCCCTCCACCGGGCCTTCCAGCAGCAGATGCGGATGGGGGACGAGGTGCAGGAGCTGCTGACGAGGGCGCACCGCACGGCCGGGGTCGACACGTACTTCAGTACGTACCGCGACGGCGACATCGCCGTGCTCGCCGGGGCGACCACGACTCACCCCACCGGCGGCTTCGGCACCGGCCAGGACGCCCACGGGTACGCCACCGCCCACGGCAAGGTCCTGCTGGCCGCCCTCCCCCGGGCGGCCCGGCTGCGCTATCTGGCCGCCTCGGGGATGCGGGCGATCACTCCGCGCACCATCACCTCGGCGGAGCGACTGGACGTCCAGTTGCGACGGGTGCGCAACGAGGGGGTGGCCGTGGAGGTGGAGGAGTGCGTGCCGGGTGTGGCGTGCGTGGCGGTGCCGGTGCCCTCGTCCGAGGGCCTGGCGGCCGTGTCGGCGGCGCTCCCGCTGGACGACTTCCACCGGCGCGGCGCACAGGTGACGGAGACCCTCCGAGCGGTCGCCGCGGAGGCGGCGAAGTGGCGGGGCGTCTCGGACATCAGCCGCCTTACTGACGGGTAGATCTATCGACAACGGTGCCTACGGCCCGGGACGGCACGCAAACTTTGTGTCACCCGTTCGTAGGGACTCCACAAAGATTCGGCGTCGCCACTCCCGGTCGCCAACCGAGAGCTTGGCCACACGGTCGCGCGAACGGCGCCCCGGGAAACCCGGCGTACCGTGGATGATCTGGGGACTTGGGCTCACGCACGGCTCCCTTCTCACGCTCCGTGTGGGCAAGGTCACCCCGGAAGTCGGGTCGGCACAGAGTGTCGCCAGTACCTAAACTCACCTTGTTTCAAGGAGGGAGCCATC
>NZ_JBTOLC010000062.1:0-27410 GCF_054551825.1 Streptomyces sp. L500 | reverse complement strand
ACTACGGCCAGCAATACCCGGTGAAGGTCGTCAACCTCGCGGGGCGGGATGCATCAACGCAAAGTGGTGGGGCAAGGCGAACGGTACCCAAACCCGCCCCCGTGGAGGGAAGAGACAGCGTCTACGCCAAGGCCGCGCTCGGCTCGCGCCTGTTCTGGGTCACCCCCGGTTGCGGTCCCTGCTCGCGCTCGACCTCGCCGTCGCTGCGGCCGGGGCGATCGTCTACGTGAACACCGTGGTCATCGTCCGCGACCACTTCCACCAGCCCGCGAGCGCGGTGTCCCTGGCGCTGGGTGCCTTCGGGGCCGGTTCCATGCTCGCCGCTCTCGCCCTGCCCCGCGTACTCACCAAGGTCAGTGACCGCGCGGTCATGCTGCCCGCCGCCTTCGCCGTGCCGGCCGTCCTGGCCGCCGTCGCCGCGTTGACCGCTGCCGCACCGGGCACCTGGTCGTGGGCCGGCCTGCTCGCGGTGTGGGCGCTGATCCGGCGCCGCTTCCTCGGTGGTCCTGGCCCCGGGCGGGCGGGTCATCCGCCGCTCCGCCGCGGACGCGGATCTACCGGCCGCGTTCGCCGCCCAGTTCTCCCTCTCCCACGGCTGCTGGCTGCTGACCTACCTCTTCGTCGGATGGCTCGCCGCAAGCGCGGGGCTGCCCGTCACCGCCGTCGTGCTCGACGCCCTCGCCCTCGCCGCCGCACTCGCGGCGGCGGCGACGTGGCCGGCGCACGACCTCGGCCGACTCGGCCACGCCCACACCGACCTGCCCGCCGGCCATCCCCACCTGGCGAAGGCCCGGGAGGGCGAGGGCGGCCGGCGGCACAGCCACGACTTCGTCATCGACGACCTCCACCGGCACTGGCCCGGCGCACGGCACCCGGTCGCCAAGGCTGATCACCGTCCCCCCTCGCCCTGGCGTCATGCCACCGCTGGGGCCAGTTGCGGCGGCTGGAGCCGGCCTACGCGGCGCAGGCCGGTCACGGCAGCCGCGCAGGCGGCACCGACACCGGTGGCCACGGCGGCCGATCCCGTCCGAGATCGCCAGCCGAGGGTTTTCCAGCCGTCCGGGATCCACCCGCCGACATACCCGTCAAGGAAGTCGTCGAGCTTAGGGATGGCCGGACCGGCGACCACACGCACCGCCTGCCGGTAGGTCACCCAGCACAACTCCCGACTGCCGGCGGGGGCCAACAGCGTTGACGGGTCGGCGGTGTGGGTGACGAACACGCGCAGCACGTCCACCCTCCGACGGGCCAGGGACAGCAGCGCCTGGGTGTGGATCAGTCCCTCGCCACGCTTCTTCCGCTAGTACTCCTGCGACGGCCCAGGCATCGTCATGGCGACCAGCGCCGGCCGCTACGGGCCTGACCGACGCCGGCGGCGAACCGCTCGTCTTCTCTCCACACGACTTCCGCAGGATCTTCGTGACCGACGCCATCAGGAACGGTCTGCGGACATAGAGCTCGTAACGCGATCTTGTAGAGATGTGATGGCCGGGTGCGACTGGTGTGATGATCCGGCTGATCGTGGGGTGTGAGTACCAAGCCTGTGCTTCCCTCCCTTTGGAGTTTCTCGCCTTGACGTGTACACCGAGGGCCGGGAGGGTCGCCCCGGGGACACGAGGCCGACGTCGGGGGAGGTCACCCGGGGTTCTGCCCTCGGTCGGCACTCATGAGAAACATCGCGCGAGGTCCGAGTTCCGCACTCCTCAGGAGCCGTCTTGCACATACCCAGATACGCCACCGCCGTCTGTGCCGCCGCCGTGGCGACGGTCTTGGCCGCCTCCACGTCCGCGGCAGCGGAGACCGGCCCGGCGCAGGACAATTTCCTTCCCGCCATGGTCCATTCCATCCTCCGCCTCGACATCGATCCGCCGGGCGCCAACGACTGGAACTGCCGTCCCAGCGCCGCCCACCCGCGTCCGGTCGTCCTGGTACACGGAACCTACGAGAACCGCTACAACAACTGGGCCCGGATGTCCCCCGAGTTGAAGGCCCAGGGCTACTGCGTCTACGCCCTCGACTTCGGTGACACCGACGACGCCGGAGTGGCTCTCGCTCCCACCGTCAAGGGCTACGGAGACATCAAGAAGTCCTCCAAGGAGCTGGCCGCCTTCGTGGACAAGGTGCTCGCCGCCAGCGGCTCCGGGCAGGTGGACCTCGTCGGCCACTCCCAGGGCGGGACCCTGTCCCGCTGGTATCTCAAGGCCGACGGTGGCGCGAACACGAGCGATCCCTCGAAGAACAAGGTCAAGAAGGTCGTCCAGCTCGGCGCGACCAACCACGGCACCACCATCAGCGGCATCGAGACCCTCGCCGACAAGCTCCACATTCTGGAGTCCGGGGAGAAGCCCCTCGGGAAGGCGGGCATCCAGCAGTACGAGAAGTCCGACTTCATCAAGGAGCTCAACGCCGACGGGGACACCGTTCCCGGGGTCGACTACACCGTGATCGGCACGAAGTACGACGAGATCACCACCCCCTGGCGGAGCACGTTCATGACGGCGGGCCCCGGAGCAACGGTGCAGAACATCACCTTGCAGGAGGGCTGCTTCGTCGACTTCTCCGCCCACCCGAGCATGTCGTACAGCCCGCGTGCGATCGGACTGGTCAAGCGGGCCCTGGACCCCTCAGCCCCGGCCGCTCCTTGTGTGCCGAGGGCTCCCGCCTTCTGATTCCGGCCCGAAGGCCCGTCTTGGCCGATCCCGATCGTCGGTCGGCCGCCGGAGTATTACCTGAAGGCGAGGCGGCCGACTCCGCCCTCCAGCCCCGTGAAGATCCGGCGGCCGCCGTTCTGGACGGTCTTCAATGCCCTGGGGCACCCCGGGAAACTCCACCGCACTTGGTTGGATCAATCAGGCCGTGGTGAGCGGTAAGCATCTGACGATCAGGGCGCGGTCGCCGCGGTTTGTGATCCGGGCGGCATAGACCCGGTGGGCCTTGCGCTCGGCGGGGCCGGCGGCTTCGGCGGCGAGGACGGCGGCCTGCCGCAGCGCGGTGCGGTGGAGTTCGAGCGGCGCGGTGATAGGGAGGGAGTGGCCCCAGGCCGTGTATCGAAAGTGGATCTTGGGCTGTGAATGATCACGGTTCATGGCACGGGGAGATCTCACGGACGAACAGTGGGCGGTGTTGGAGCCGTTGTCGCCGAAGGGGACGAAGGCGGGGCGGCCGCCCGTCTGGCCCCGACGGCAGCTGATCGACGGCATATGGTTCCGGGTTCGGACAGGGGTTCCGTGGAGGGACGTACCCGTCGAGTACGGGCCGTGGGGCCGGATCTACGACCTGTTCCGCCGATGGCAGCGGGACGGCACCTGGCACAGGGGCCTCGCTTGCCTCCAGTCCCTGGCCGACGCGAGGGGTCGACGGGGGAGCTGATCGACCGGCTCAACGACGGTGACCTCGACGCCCCGGTCCACGTGCGGGCCTCCATGGCGCACCTGAACCTGGTGAACATCCACCCGTGGAAGGACGGCAACGGCCGCATGTCCCGCGCCGTGTCCACGCTCGTCTTCGCCCGGGAGCCGACGTGCCTGCTGCCGCCGGAGTTCTCCTCCATCGAGGAACGGCTCGGCCGCGCCCAGAGCACCTGCGCCTACTACCGCGTCCTGCAACAGGTCGGCAGCCCCGCCTGGCCTCCTGAGCGCGATACCCACCTGTGGATCCGCTTCTGCCTGGAAGTCCACCACCGCCAGGCCCAGCAGGCCCAGCGCCGCACCGACCTGCTCTCCCGCGCCTGGATCCACCTCGGCGAGGCAGCCGAGCACGACGGACTCGACGAGCGCGTGGTCTACGCACTGCTGCCGGCCTTCTGGGGCTCGAAGGTGCGCCGCACGGTCTACCAGCCGACGCCGACCTGTCCGCGCACAGGAGAAGATCCGGCAGGCCGTCGAGCCGTATGCCGACCCTTACGCGCCCCGCCCCTGACCGGCACGTGCGGCCTGGACTCCACGGTCCGGGCCGCATGTCTTGCCGGCGATCGTGGCGGCGAGCTTCAAGGTGAGTGGCTCAGGAGCAGGCGACGAGGTCGCAGTCGAACTTCACTGCCAGTGCGGACGGGGTTCCGTCCGGCTTGCTCCATGCCGTGCCCCGGCCTGTTCCGGGATCCGCTGCCACGACGGCGATCTCTCTTGTCGTGCACTTGTCGTCCGGGAACAGGTGAGCCTTCTGGTTGGTCGCGTTGGTGACCCTGATGACCGGATAGGGGAATTTGATGCACCTGCCCGAGGGCGGGTTGTTCATCTCTCCCGTCCTGCTGGCCGAGTTCTCGAAGATGAACCGGCCGTTGGCCGCGTATGCCGGGGCCGCGCCCGCGGTGGTGCTGAGCAATGCCGCTACGGGCAGCGCGAGCAGGATGCTCGTGCGGTGTTTCACTGGCCGTCCCCTCTCGCCGTGCTCACGTGTGTGTGATCTCGATCTGGGTGTGGCAGGTCGGGCTGGGGTTGATGTCCCCGGTGTGGAGGACTTCGCGGTTCCCGATGAAGGCGCTGGCCGCGAACTGCCGGACGTCGGAGCAAGGGCCGAGGTCGAAGGTCACCGTGGCCCCTGACACCACGTGGCGTTGGGTCTGCAGCCGGATGACCGGGTCACTGAAGCGCGCGACGGCGAGGTCGACCTCGTCCAGTCCGAAGCCGGAGTGATTGACGACGTCAACCTGGTAGCTCGGTGCCTCTGCCAGGCGTCCGGCCGAAGCGGGCGACACGGACGCGACGGTCGCGGCGAGTACCAGTGAGGCGGCACAGACCGCCTTGACCGCGCGCCTCATCGGGCCTTCCGGTGCATTTCGAGCGCGCCCGCGTCCCGGATGGTGACGATGTCGTCGCAGCCGACGGGGTCGGCGTCGACGTCGCCGGTGGTGAACTTGCGCTCGCCGCCCACGAGGCCGCTGACCGCGTACTGCTTGACGTCGGAGCACGGCCCGAGGTCGAAGATGATCACGCTGGAGGCCGGCACGTTGAACTGGTGGAGGATCTGGGTGACGGGCGTGCTGTTGCGCGTGAACGCCAGGGCGATTTCGTCGAAATTCTGGCGGGAGAAATTGTCCACCTCGACTTGGTAGTTCTTCTCCTGGCGCATCGTCGGGCGCGGGGCGGTGGCCGAGGCCGCTCTCGCCTCGACCGCATGCCCGGCGGCAGGAGTCACTGCCAAGACGGCGAGGCAGGCCGCCGTCACGGCCATGGCACGCTTGAGGATCGAAGATCGCACGTCTTCCCCCCTGGAAGAGACAGCGGAGGCCAGCCCAACCAACCCCTCGCTATGAGTAGCCAAATTATCACTCTGCGTGGCGACCCAACTAGGCGCCCGATCGGGTGAATGGCCTCCGGCAGCTCCACGCTCGCCGCCCACCAGACGGCGAAGAAGTTACCGACGATCGACCCGGCGATCCGCGAAGCGGCGGCAGGTCAAAGACCGGCTCCGGGAACCGGAGGAGCTGTTCGGCAACGGGCAGCAGACGGCGTCCGGGGCCGGGCACTGCGCCGGACGCGAGTCGAGCAGGCCGGTCTGCCCCTCCTGCGGCCGCTGTGCCGGACCGTGTGATCACGCCGGTGTGCTCTGTCGCTCGGTCGCAGGGGGCTTGGGGTGCAAGGCTGTGTTCTCGGCGTGGGAGTTGGCCCGCGCGCGGACCTTCGGACTGATGACCAAGCTCGAGCTGCTCAAGGACTACACCGCGCTCGATCATCACATCGACGCGGTGCGCGAGGCGTACCACGCCGCCTGTGTCTACGAGCGGCAGATCAGCGCGAGCACCTGGCGTTACGCCAGCTCCGCCGCCGTCTCCCTGCACCCATAGTTTTCCGCCCACGCCATCACACACCCCTGGCGGTAGGTCAGCGGCCCGATCACCCAGGACTCGGCGGCCGTAGCTCTCGGGGGTCTTGACTAGTCTTGACTGGGTCGTTCGACTCAATCAATCGACCTGGTCGTCGATACAATGCGGGCATGGCTCACGTCTCCGCGGCCGAGCGCCGTCCTCAGCTGATCAAAGCGGCCATCGACCTCATGGCCAGGGAGGGCGTCGCCGCCGGCAGCACGCGCGCCATCGCCGCGGAGCTCGGCGTCGCGCAGGCCACGGTCCATTACACCTTCGGTACGAAGGCGGACCTGTACCGGGCGGTCATGGAGCGGCTCACCGACGACCTGACCTCGCGGGTCGAGCGGGCGGCGCCCGAGGGCGCCGGTTTCGAGGAGACGATCGTCGCGATGGCGGCCGCCTTGTGGCGCGCCGTGCAGGAGGAGACGGCTCGTTACCGTCTGCTCACCGAGCTGAGCATGCTCGCCCTGCGCACCCCCGGCCTGAACGAGGCCTACCAGGGTTACTACCGGGGGGTGAGCGAGGTGACAGCGAGGCTGGTGACCGAGGTGGCGGCGCGGGCCGGATACGAACTCGCCCAGCCGGCGGAGACGATCGCCCGCTTCTTCCTCGCAGGCGTCGACGGACTGACGATGCAGTACCTCTACGCGCCGGACGAGTTCTCGGAAGGCATCGGCCTGCGGGCACTGGTCTCCGCGACCATCGCCCTGGCCGGGGGCAGGCTGGAGCTGGCGGACATGCCGACGACGGGCTGACGTCGGTTCCCTGTGGGCGCGGACGGGACGTTCCCGGTATCCGTCGCCGGCGCTGACGGGTCCACGGGCTGACGGGTCCACGGGCAGTGGACCCGTCAGCCAGGGCTACGGTCAGCCCGCCCAGACGTCCTCGGCGTAGTGACCGGACTCGGCGAGGGAGACCAGCCAGGCGGCGGCCTCCTCGCCGGACGCGCCGGTGTTCTCGCGGTGGATCGTCATGAGCGCCTCCCGCACCGCGGGGGCCATGCGGCGGCCGTCGCCGCAGACACGGACCCGGCCGCCGGCTTCCAGCATGGCCCAGACCTCTGCGCTCTCGCGCGCGATGCGGTCCTGGACGAAGCGGACGCCGTCCTCGGGCGCGTGCATGAAGGTGGGGCGCATGCTCACGGCCCCGGCCGCCTCGGCGGCTTCGAACTCCTCCCGGTGGAGGTAGTCGACGTCGGGGTGATCACAGCCGAAGTAGCACAGCAGCGTTCCGGCCGACCGGGTGTAGAGCCGGTCGAGGATCGCGCCGCGGAAAGGTGCCAGCCCGGTGCCCGCGCTGACCAGGACGACCGGAACGGAGGGGTCCTCGGGCAGCCGGAAGGCCTCGCTGCACGGCAGTACCCGGGCCTGGAGGATGTCACCGGCCGTCACGGTCCGGAGGTGGTGCGAGGCGATGCCGTGGAAGACGCCCTCGCCGCTTCGGTGGGGCGCGGTGAGCAGCGACACCATCAGGTCCACCTCGCCGGGAGAGGCGTCGGCGGACGAGGAGATCGAGTAGTGGCGCGGGCGCAGGACCGGCAGCATCTCCAGGAAGCGCGCGAAGGGCAGTTCGCAGGCGCGGTGGTGCTCCAGCAGGTCCAGGACGCTGCGTCCGGCGGCCGTCACCCGCTCGCGGAAGGTCTCGGGGTCCGCGGCGGCGAGTTCGGCCAGGGGGCGCTTCTCAGGCGGGCAGCCGGTGTGCTCGGCGAGTACGGCGACCTGTTCCCGGGTGGCGGGGTCCTGTAGTTCCACGAAATCGGTCAGTAACCGGCGCAGGGTCAGCGGGCGGTCGATCGGCAGGGTGTTGACGCCGCGGCGGCGCGCGTGCAGCCGGACGGTACGGTCCAGGTCGAGGCCGAACCGGTCGGCGACCCGCCGTACGAGGGCGTCCGGGTTGCGCGGGAGCACGGCCAGGTGGTCCCCGGTGCGATAGGTGACGCCCTCGGGCAGCCGCAGTCTCAGGAAGCGCTTGGAGCGGCCGAGCTCGTGGCCCGTGTCGACGAGCTCGTATGCGTCGAGCACCTCCATCGGCTGCACACCGTGCCGTGCCGCGAGTCCGCCGATGACCGACTCGGGGGTGTCCTGGATCTCGTAGAGGCCCTGATCCTGGCCCTGATCCTGGCCCTGGCCCTGGCCCTCCCCCGGTTCGGTGGCCGACACGGCGCGGGCCGCCGGGTCGCCGTAGCGCTCCAGCAGGGCGGTCCACAGGTCGCCCGTCCACCGGTCCACCGTGCCCGCGAAGTCACCGGAGGCATCGGCGGCGCCGCGTTCCAGCAGTGGCGCGGCTCCGGCCGCCGCCAGGCGCTCGTCGATGAGGGTGGGGACGCGCTGGTAGGTGGCCGCCCAGTTGCGGTCGCCGACGCCGAGAACGGCGTACTGGACACCGTCGAGCGAGCCGGGATCGAGTCCCTCCAGCGACGCGACGAACTCGGCTGCGTCGTCGGTGGGCCTGCCGTTGTAGGAGGCGGCCACGATCACCACCGGACCCTCGACGGCGCCCAGTTCGCCCGCGTAGTCGTCGAGGGGTGCCACGGCCGGGGCGAACCCGTGCTCGGCGCCGTCCGCGGCCAGGTCGCGGGCGATGTTCACGCAGGTGCCCAGGTTGGAGCCGTGCAGAACGGTCAGCGCGGTGCCCGTCGCGCGTCGGGCCGCAGGACCCTCCCGGTCGGCGAGGGCGCCGCTCGTGGCGGCCGTGGGCAGCCGGCGCTCGCCGCTGGTGCGCCGGGCCAGCTTGAGGGTGAACCCGTCGGGCTTGATGGTGAGGGTCTGTTTGATCTTCAGCTGGTAGTCGGCGTGGTCGATCAGCCGGTAACGGTGCGTCAGCAGGCCGAGCAGGAGGGTGGCCTCGTGGAGGGCGAACTGACGGCCTATACAGGCGCGTTCGCCGTTGCCGAACGGCTTGAACAGGTGGACCGAGCGCTTTTCCTCCTGCTCGGGCGCGAAGCGCTCGGGATCGAACAGCTCGACGTTCTCGCCCCAGGCGGGGTCGCGGTGCAGGGCCGGGGTGTAGAGGGTGAGCGCCTCACCCTTGCGCACGGCGTACTTGCCGCCGATGACGGTGTCCTCAAGGGGCTCCACGGCGAAGCCGGGGGCGGTCGGCCACAGCCTCAGGCTTTCGTTGAGCACCTGACGGATGTAGGTGAGCCTGCCGATGTCGCCGTAGCCGGGTTCGGGGGTGTCCGTGTCTCCCCACAGGGCGTCCACCTCGGCCTGGGCCCGCGCGAGCACTTCGGGGTGCTTGGTCAGGTAGTACAGGGCGAAGGACAGGGCGCCGCTGGTGGTCTCGTGCCCGGCGATGAGGAAGGTGACCACCTGGTTGCGGATGTTCACATCGTCCAGGAGCTCGCCGGTCAGCGTGTCCCGGGTGTGCAGCATCCGGCCCAGCAGATCGTCCGTGCTCGTGTCGCCGGACGCCCTGCGCCGCCGGACGACCTCGTCGACGAGATCCGTCATCAGCGTGACGTCCCGGCGGAACTGCTCGGCCTGCTTCCGTTTGAACAGCTCCGTGCCCGGGATGGCTTCCACCCTGTCCTGGGAGAAGGCCAGCGCCCGTGACATCGCCTCGACGAAGGGGTGCGGCTCGTCACGGCCGAACGACCGGAAGTCGTGGCCGAAGCCGCACAGCCCGATGGTGTCGAAGGTCAGCCGGGTCATGTCCTCGGGGACGTCCACCAGCCGCGCCCCGGCGGCCCGGTCCCACTTGGCGATCAGGGACCGGGCGACCCCGAGCATGGTGCCGTGGTAGCCGCGCATCGCGCCGAGCGAGAACGCCGGCATCAGAATGTCGTGGGCCTTGCGCCAGTTCGGCTCGTCGTTGAAGGCGGTGAACAGGCCGTCCCCGGCGAACCGGCGGACCTCGATCAGGTCCGGGGACACGTTTTTGCGGAACCGGGACTCGTCCGACAGCTCCGCCACCAGATCCAGGCCGCCGACGATGACGCTCTCCGTCCCGAAGAAGCGGAGCCGGAACACCGGACCCATCTCCTTGACCTCCTTCATCAGGAGGTCGTGGCCGTCGGCGCCCTTGAGCAGTTCCAAGGCGTGGCCGATCAGGGGCAGCGCCGGACGCTCGGGGATCGCCTGGGCAGTACCAACGGACGCGTGAGTCATGAGCCCGCCTTTCGTTTCACACCGGCAGTCGATTGCGGACCAACGTACGCCCGACATTGTCAGTCGACAATGTCGAGCGATTGTGTCGATGGACACGGTTGGTCGACTCAACCAAGGAGAGAGGTGAGGCGTCGGTCCGCCGCCCCGAACCGCACAAGTCGGAGGCGACAAGGCCCTGTCGACGATCGATGAGGTGGCGGGTGAGCCAGTACGAACCGACGGCCACGGGGCGGTTGGCCATGGCCGAGGACCCGAGGCCGGGTCAGTTGGCCGCCGCGTGGGTGGACTTCTTGCGGGCGCGGTACGCGGCCGCCTTGATCTGGTTGCCGCAGGGCTCCATGCCGCGCCACAGGCGGCGCATGCCCACAGTGTCCTGCAGGTCGTAGGCGGCGCGGGCGTATTGGGGGTGCCCCCGGTGCGGTGGACGGCGGTCATCAGTGTGCTGCTGCCGCAGGGGCCTCGCTTTCCGAATCACGCGCAGCGCGCAGGGGTCTCCCGCGCGGAAGGGGACTGACGGGGGGCACGCGGAGGGGACCAGGGGCGTACGGCCCAAGTGCCTGCTCCTGCTTCCCGCGCCGCTGGGGCCGTGCCCCATGTTTTTCTCCGCCCCCGTCCGGAACCGTGGCATCCATGACCACCACACGCCTGACCTCGGCGCGCGTCGGCCGCGCGGCCCTGGCCGCCGCAGCCGCCCTCGCCGTCTTCACCGCCCTGCCCGCCAGCACCGCCTACGCCGCCACCGGCACCTTCTCCTACCACTCGTCACAGTCCGGCGACCTGGAGCTCGACGCCCCGGACAACGGCGAGTGCTACCTCCTGCTCCAAGGCGCGACCAGCGTGCGCAACCGTACGGACGCCGGCGCCAGGGTGTACTACGACCAGGGCTGCGCGGAACTCGCGGACACCCTGGTCCCCGGGGACGGCCGCACCTTCACCGACCCCCTCGCGCGCAGCGTGAAGTTCGGCTGAGAGCCCCAGCCCGGCGGGGCCGCCCCTCCTTGGCCCTGCCGCCCACCCCTCGCCTTGCGGCTGCCCCAGGGCGTGTCCGGCCGGACGGGGCGTCGTTGATCCGGCCACCAGGTCGCAACGATGAGCGGCTCATACGACAGGAGTGCAGCGATGCTCTTGCCCATTGTCGGTCAGCTCTTGGGCCTAGCCGTGGCCGGGCTCCACGCCCTCGTCGGAGGCATGATCACCCAGCTGGCGGGCCTGCTCTGAGAGCAGGCCGCTTCTATGAATGACGGCCACTGCGCGTCGACGTCACGGCCCACACGCAGGGAAGAGCCGTCGGATTCAGCGACCTTGTCCCGAAGCGGATCCCCCGCTGCCGGGCGGCAGGCCTTGGTCGCCGCCCGACGCCCCACGACGACTCGGCTGCCAATCAGGAATTGCGAATGATCGCTCCATAGGGAATCGGCAGCAGGGCCGTCCGTCGGGAGGCATCAGCACACCCCACCGCACGGAGGCGCCATGGCCGCGATCTGGGCCGGCATCGACGCAGGCAAAGACCCACCACCACTGCGTGGTGATCGACGCCGACGGGACCAAGCGCCTGGCGCGGAAGGTGCCCGACAACTCCGCGGCGGCGGCGCCCTAGGCGGCCGTATCGGCCGAGGCGGCTCGGTAGCGGTCCTGGCCGCCGTTGCGGGCGATCTCGCGGGAGACGGTCGAAGGGGATCTGCCCAGCGGCTTGGCCAGCTGCCGGGCCGATTCCCCGGCGGCGATGCCGTGGGGTATCTCCTCGTGTTCGCTGCCGCTCAGATGCCGTTCAGATGCCGCTCTGAACGTGTCTGCGGGGTGAGGCGTACGCCGCCGCTCTGGTAGAGGAAGCGACGGGCGTGCCGCATCGGTGCCCCGAGTGCCCGCTCGGTCAAGCTGAACGACTGACCCTCGCGCCAGCGTCTCCAGATCTCGTCCTGCTGAGCCGGCGAAAACCCGTAGCCACGCGCCTGTGCCTCCACGAT
The DNA here is from genome assembly GCF_054551825.1 of Streptomyces sp. L500. Taxonomy (NCBI): domain Bacteria; kingdom Bacillati; phylum Actinomycetota; class Actinomycetes; order Kitasatosporales; family Streptomycetaceae; genus Streptomyces; species Streptomyces sp. L500. The sequence continues at coordinate 15,534 of NZ_JBTOLC010000062.1, read as the reverse complement.
CACGTGATCATCCGCGGGTGATGCGTTGATCCCTTGAGGGCGCCATCGTCATCCGACAACGGTGCCCTGAGTGGGTGTTAAGTCCGATCTTCCTCGGTGGGTACACGGCCCAGCGTCGGTCGTAGGACCGGAGCATGGCGGGCCAGGAAGTCCCACAGCTGCTCGGCGACTGGCCCGTGCGGCCGGTCGCGTCGGCGAGCTGCCGAGAGTTCCTCGACCACACCGGGAAAGTGCCGTCCGGCGATGGAAAGCAGGCTTCCGTCACGCAACTCGGTCTCGATCAGGAATCGCGGCACGTGTCCCCATGCCATGCCGTGCAAGATCAGCTCCTTCTTCATGAGGTGGTCCGGAACGGAGCTCCGGGGTGCGCCTTCGACCAGGAAATGGCCTTGTTCGGACGGCTGCCGCGCCGAATCCCGGACCACGCATTGGGTGAAGGCCCGCATCCGCTGCGGTGTGATGTCGGTGTCCGGAGGGAAGGGCAGGAAACCGGGCGCCACGACGGGCACCAGCGCGACGCGGCCGAGATCGATCCACTCCATCCGCACGTCGCTCTTGGGGACGCGGTGCACAATGAGATCGGCTTCGTCCTCCAGCAGCCGCTCCCAGGGGCCGGTGACTGTCTCGAACTGCAGGTGCAGTCGTGTCTGCGGGCACTGCGCGAAGAAGCGGCTGAGTATTTCCAACACCGGTGGAAGCGGGCACAGGTCCCCGAGCACCACGCGCAGTTCGGCCTCTTCGCCCATCGCCAACTGCGCGGCGTAGGTCTGCAGCTCCTCGGCCTCGTGCAGCAGCAAGCGCACCTTGCGGTGGAAGGCGTGCCCCGCCTCGGTGAGCTGAACCCGATAGCCCGAGCGATCCAGCAGGTCCAGGCCCAGCTGGCGCTCCAGCTTGGCGACTGCCGCGAACACAGAAGGGTGCGAGCGGTGCAGTCGCTCGGCGGCGGCCTGGAAGCCGCCGTGGAGCACAACGGCGTTGAAGCACTGCAACTCGTGGAGCGTGAAGTTCGACATTGTCCAGGCAACCTACAGGGCTCGTTCGATCTTTGTAATAGAACTCTGCAGGTGGCATTCATAGGCTGAGCGCATAGCCGCTAGATCACTGGAGCTGACATGACTGCTCGGACCCGTACCGCCATCACCACCGGCGATGGCGTCCGTATCGCCTATCGCTTCGACGGTGACGAGAACAAGCCGGTGCTGCTGCTCTCGAACTCCATCGGTACCGACCTCCACATGTGGGACGGTCAGGTGCCGGCTCTGACCGAACACTTCCGGCTGCTGCGCTATGACGCGCGCGGCCACGGCGCCTCCGATGTCCCGAGCGGCCCGTACTCTCTGGACCGGCTGGGGCGCGACGTGGTGGAGTTGCTGGATGCCCTGGGCCTGCAGCGGGTGCACGTGCTGGGTCTGTCTCTGGGCGGAATCGTCGCGCAGTGGTTGGGGATCCACGTTCCGGAGCGCGTCGACCGCCTGGTGCTCTCCAACACCGCCGCGTACCTCGGCCCGGCGAATCAGTGGGATCGACCGATCGCCGAATTGCTGGAAGCCCCCGACATGCAGGCCACCACGGAGAGGTTCCTGCACAACTGGTTCCCGGCGCGCATGCTGCGAGGCGACGACAAGGTTGTCGAGGGCTTCCGCCGCACCCTGCTCACCACGCAGCGCGAGGGCGTGGCAGGGAGCTGGGCTGCGGTGCGCGACTACGACCTGCGCCGCACGGCCTCGCTCATCCACAACCCGACACTGGTCATCGCGGGCGAGCACGACACCGTCACGTCCGCCGACCACGGCAGGGAGCTCGCCGCGACCGTCCCCGGCGCGCGGTTCACCGTCCTGGCCACGGTGCACATGGCGAACATCGAAGGGCAGGCGGAGTTTCTGGACGCTGTGGTGGCCTTCCTTACAGAACAGAGTTGACGGCTACTGCGTCGTGTCGGGACGGCCCCGTCCCGTTGTCCCGACCAACAGGCTCTGACTGAGCGTGCGGTCCGGTGATTCGTGTTTGGTTCCTGGCTCAGGTGTCGCGCCAGTTCGGGGTGGATTCGCCGGTGAGGCGGCAGCTCATGAGGCCGATCATCGCGAGATGGATCACGGCCTCGGAGCGGTGCGGGTGGGTCTCGTGGTCTCGGGCGAGTCCGCGGTGATGCATGAGCCAGCCGATGCTCCGTTCGATGGTCCACCGCCGCGGAATGATCGCGAAGCCTTTGACGCCCGACGGGCGTTGGACGGGGTGGACGTCGATGCCCGGGCGGGCGGCGGGATCGATGGCCGTGGTGAGGTAGCCGGCGTTCACCCATGCCTTGCGGATGCGCGGATGCGCGGGTGGGCGGCGGCGATGCGGGACAGCAGGTGGACGCCGCCCGTGGTGTCGGAGGCGTTGGCGGCGGTGACCATCACGGTCAGCGTCAGGCCGAGTGTGCCGCAGCCCAGGTGGCGCTTGCGGCCGGTGATCCGTTTTCCGGCGTCCGTGCCCTGGTCGGCGAGGGGCACGTTGGCGGAGGTCTTGACGGTCTGGGAGTCGAGCGCGCAGGCTGATGGTTCACCATGGCGCCCCTCCTGCTCGCGGACCAGGCGCCGCAGCAGGCCGGTGAGCTGCTCGAACACGCCGTGCTGCTGCCACTTCGCGAAGTAGCCGTAGACCGTGGCCCAGGGGGCGTGTCGGCTGACCGAGGTCTCGCCGGGGGGCGTATCTCCGCCATCAAACTTCCCCATAACGGACATCTCCATGCTGTGAGGGGAGGGACAGCTTGGTGAACCGCTGGATGCGGGCCTGTATGTCCGGTGGTGTGAGAAGAGGGCCGTGTCGCCGGCCCTCCTGCTCGATTCGACGGGCAGGCCCCCGCCTGGCCGGAGCTTCGTGCGGGGCCGGTGGAGCCGTCTCACCTCGTCTCACACATCTCTCGCAAGAGAGCGCACGGATGTACGCGAACACCTCTGACCTGGATCTTCGCTGTCGCCGCGGACCACGGCGGACCAGGTGGACATTGCATAGGCTGGGGGTATGGCCTACGAGATTCCTGTGACGCAAGCCCGAGCCGAGCTGGCGGACCTCATCAACCGTGTCGTCTACGGCGGCGAGCGGGTCGTCGTCACCCGTCACGGGAAGCCGCTGGTGGCCCTGGTCTCCGCGGACGACCTGCGGCGGCTTGAGGAGGGCGCGGCCGCCGCGGCCGCGTCCGAGGAGTCGGTGATCAGTACGGTCGCCACGGTGCGCCCGGTGCCGTCGTCCGCTCCGGGCGAACGCGGCCGCTTCGGCATCGCGGCCGAGCACCGGGGCCCCGGGGGCGCCACGCACCGCTGACGCCCCGTCGCACGCCCGGCGCGCACGGCGTCCGCGCGGGCGGACGCTGGTCATGGACGCACCAAAAATCGGTCATCCCGGTTAACGCGTTGGAAAAGCTTGCGCCCTAATCTGCGGTCAGGGGCCGCGGGGAGAAGAACCCCAGGTCAACACTGTGTTGAGGTGGGATACATGCAACTTTCCCCGCACGAGCAGGAACGACTGCTCATCCATGTGGCCGCCGACGTCGCGGAGCGGCGCAGGGCCCGCGGGCTGCGCCTCAACCACCCCGAAGCGGTGGCCCTGATCACCTCGCACATCCTCGAGGGCGCCCGCGACGGCCGTACCGTCGCCGAGCTGATGTCCTCGGGGCGCAAGGTGCTCACCCGCGACGAGGTCATGGACGGCATCCCCGAGATGATCCACGACGTCCAGGTCGAGGCCACCTTCCCGGACGGGACGAAGCTCGTCACCGTCCACGAACCCATCGCGTGACGGGGGGCACCGTGATTCCCGGAGAGATCCTCCACGCCGACGCGCCCGTGCGGCTCAACGAAGGGCCGCGACGCACCCGGCTGACCGTCCTCAACGCCGCCGACCGGCCTGTCCAGGTCGGCTCCCACTACCACTTCGCCGAGGCCAACCCGGGCCTCGCCTTCGACCGCGCGGCCGCCCGCGGCATGCGCCTCGACATCGCCGCCGGCACCGCCGTGCGCTTCGAGCCCGGCATCCCGGTCGAGATCGACCTCGTGCCCATCGGCGGCAAGCGCGTCGTCGAGGGGCTGCGCGGGGAGTGCGGGGGCCCGCTCGATGCCTGAGCTGACCCGCGCCGAGTACGCCGCGCTCTACGGGCCGACGGCCGGTGACCGGATCCGGCTCGCCGACACGAGCCTGCTGATCGAGATCGAGGAGGACCGCTGCGGCGGCCCCGGCCACGCCGGGGACGAGGCGGTCTTCGGCGGTGGCAAGGTCATCCGCGAGTCGATGGGCCAGTCGCGCGTCACCCGCGCCGAGGGCGCCCCCGACACCGTGATCACCGGCGCCGTCGTCCTCGACCACTGGGGGATCGTCAAGGCCGACGTCGGCATCCGCGACGGACGGATCACCGGCATCGGCAAGGCCGGCAATCCCGACACCATGGACGGCGTCCACCCCGACCTCGTCATCGGCCCCGAGACGGAGGTCATCTCCGGCAACGGCAGGATCCTCACCGCCGGCGCCGTCGACGCCCACGTCCACTTCATCTGCCCCCAGCTCGCCGACGAGGCGCTGGCCTCCGGCGTCACCACGCTCGTGGGCGGCGGCACCGGCCCCGCCGAGGGCAGCAAGGCCACCACCATCACCCCCGGCTCCTGGCACCTCGCCCGGATGTTCGAGGCGATGGAGGGCCACCCCGTCAACATCGGCTTCCTCGGCAAGGGCAACACCGTCTCCTACGACGCGATGCGCGCCCAACTGCGCGCCGGGGCCGTCGGATTCAAGATCCATGAGGACTGGGGCGCCACCCCCGCCGCCATCGACGCCTGCCTGAGCGTGTGCGAGGAGAGCGGCGCCCAGCTCGCCATCCACACGGACACCCTCAACGAGGCGGGCTTCGTCGGCGACACCCTCGCCGCCATCGCCGGACGCTCCATTCACGCGTACCACACCGAGGGCGCGGGCGGCGGGCACGCGCCCGACATCATCACGGTGGTCTCCGAGGCCAACGTCCTGCCCAGCTCCACCAACCCCACCCGGCCCCACACCGTCAACACCGTCGAGGAGCACCTCGACATGCTGATGGTCTGTCACCACCTCAACCCCGCCGTCCCCGAGGACCTCGCCTTCGCCGAGTCCCGGATCCGGCCCGGCACGATCGCCGCCGAGGACGTCCTCCACGACCTGGGCGCCATATCGATCATCTCCTCCGACTCCCAGGCCATGGGCCGGATCGGCGAGGTGGTCCTGCGCACCTGGCAGACCGCGCACGTGATGAAGGAACGGCGCGGCGCCCTGCCCGGCGACGGCCGGGCCGACAACCGGCGGGCCCGCCGCTACGTCGCCAAGTACACGATCAACCCCGCCGTCGCCCAGGGCCTCGACCACGAGATCGGCTCCGTCGAGACCGGCAAGCTCGCCGACCTGGTGCTGTGGGAGCCCGCGTTCTTCGGCGTCCGGCCGCTGCTCGTCCTCAAGGGCGGACAGATCGCCTACGCGCAGATGGGCGACGCCAACGCCTCCATCCCCACCCCCCAGCCCGTCCTCCCGCGCCCCATGTTCGGCGCCCGGGGCAGGGCGCCCGCCGCCAACTCCCTCAACTTCGTCACTCAGTGGGCGCTGGACGACGGGCTGCCCGAGCGGCTGGGCCTGGGCAAACGCTTCGTCCCCATCCTCGACACCCGCCGCCTCACCAAGGCGGACATGCGCGAGAACGACGCCCGCCCCCGGGTCGAGGTGGACCCGGACACCTTCACCGTGACGATCGAGGGCGAGCCGGTCGAGCCGCGCCCGGCGGTGGAGCTGCCCATGGCCCAGCGGTACTTCCTCTTCTGACGGGCGCCATTCGATGAGCACCATGTCCGCCGCGCTCCTCGTCCTGGCCGACGGCCGCTTCCCCGCCGGGGGCCACGCCCACTCCGGCGGTGCCGAGGCGGCCGTCAAGGCCGGCCGGGTCACGGACGGCGCGTCCCTGGAGGCGTTCTGCCGGGGGCGGCTGCACACCGCCGGGCTGACGGCGGCGGGGCTCGCCGCCGCCGTGGCCGCCGGCCTCGACCCGCTCGCCGTCGACGCGGCCGCCGACGCCCGCACCCCCTCGCCGACCCTGCGGGCCGCCGCGCGCCGGCTCGGGCGCCAGCTGATGCGCGCCGCGCGCGCCGCCTGGCCGTCGCCCGAACTCGACGCCCTCGCCGCGGCCCTGCCGCGCGGCGCCCACCAGCCCGTCGTCCTCGGGCTGGTGGCGCGCTCCGCCGGGCTGGGGCCGCTCGCCGTCGCCCACGCCGCCGCGTACGAGGCGGTGAGCGGGCCGGCGACGGCGGTGGTGCGGCTGCTGAGCCTCGATCCGTTCGAGGCGACGGCCGTGCTGGCGCGGCTGGCGCCGGAGCTCGACGCGGTGGCCGCATCGGCGGCCGAGGCGGCGCTGCGGGCGCTCGACGAGGGGCTCGACGCCCTGCCCGCGTCGGCGGCCCCGCTGCTCGACATCACCGCGGAGCAGCACGCCGCTTGGCCGGTGCGGCTGTTCGCCACGTAGTCGCTGTCTCCCGGGGGCTCCGCCCCCGGACCCCCGCTCCTCAAACGCCGGAGGGGCTGTTTCCACACCCCGGAGGGAACCCGTGCACCTCGACCACCCCGACACCTACCCCCACCGCCACACCTACACCGCTGCCACCCCCACCCGCCCCGACGGCACCCGTCGCGCCCTGCGCATCGGACTCGGCGGTCCCGTCGGCTCCGGCAAGACGGCGACGGTCGCCGCCCTGTGCCGCGCGCTGCGCGACGAGTTGTCCATCGCCGTCGTCACCAACGACATCTACACCCGCGAGGACGCCGAGTTCCTGCTGCGCAACGCCGTGCTGGCGCCCGAGCGCATCGCCGCGGTGGAGACGGGCGCCTGCCCGCACACCGCCATCCGCGACGACATCTCCGCGAACCTCGAAGCCGTCGAGGACCTGGAGGACTCGGTCGGCCCGCTCGACCTCGTCCTCGTGGAGTCCGGCGGCGACAACCTCACCGCCACCTTCTCCAAGGGCCTCGTCGACGCGCAGATCTTCGTCATCGACGTGGCCGGCGGCGACGACATCCCCCGCAAGGGCGGCCCCGGCCTGACCACCGCCGATCTGCTGGTCGTCAACAAGACCGACCTCGCCCCGTACGTCGGCGTCGACCTGGAGGGCATGGCGCGCGACGCCAAGGCCCAGCGCGGGGAGTTGCCGGTGGCCTTCACCTCGCTCGCCACGGAGGGCGGCGTCGCGCCCGTACGGGACTGGGTGCTCGAGCGGCTCGCGGCCTGGGCGGCGGCATGACGCCACCGGTCGTCATGGCCACGGCGCTCGCGCCCGACCCCGCCGGCGTGGTGGCGGCCGCCCGGATCGTGGCCGCCCCCGACGGCAGGGGCGCCACCGCCCTGCCCGTCCTGGAGGGGGAAGGCCCCTTCGCCCTGCGCCGGGTCGGCGGGCGCGGGGCCGAGGCCCGGGTGGCGCTCGTGGGCGCCATGAGCGCCCCGCTCGGCGGCGACCGGCTGACGCTCGACGCCCGCGTCGAAGCCGGCGCCGCACTGGCCTTCTCCACCACGGCCGCCACGATCGCCCTGCCGGGCCGTACGGGCGCGCCCGCCACCTACGACACCCGTATCGACGTGGCCGACGGCGCCGCCCTGCGCTGGCTGCCCGAGCCGCTGATCTCCGCGCACGGCAGCGACGTCCGGACGACCACCCTCGTCGCGCTCGGCGCCGGGGCCCGGCTGCTGCTCCGCGAGGAGCAGGTCCTGGGCCGGGCGGGCGAGCCCCCGGGGCGGCTGCGCTCGCGGCTGACGATCCATCATGCCGGGCGCCCGCTGTTCGACCAGGAGCTGAACTACGGGCCGGGGGCGCCCGGCTGGGACGGTGGCGCGGTGCTCGGCGGGCATCGCGCGGTCGGCCAGCTCGTCGTCGTCCACCCGGCCTTCGAGGAACGGCCGATGGCGGCCCGGCCGCTCGGCGCGACCGCCGCCGTCACTCCACTCGCCGGGCCGGCCGTCGTGGTGACCGCGGTCGCGCGGGACGCACTTGAGCTGCGCAAGGTACTGGATTCCTGGGCAAGCGAGCTGAATGACGTAATCCGGGCGTTTTAGCGTCAGTTGGGGTGAAGGCCGCCAGTCGTACCGCGCCTCGTTACGTCATCTTTACGGATTAGTAAAGAACGCCCTCACACCCTGTCCTTTGTGGCAGGGGAGACGAAAAGATTCCCACCTGCAGACCGCGTGATCATCGCTGCCTTCCGGGCGGCGCACGAAGCAGGGGGAATTACTGTCTTGAGACCCAACGCGATAGCCGGCGCGGCCGGCACCGTGCTGGCCGGCACGCTCGTCGCCGGCTTCCTGGCCGCACCGACGGCGGGCGCGGCGCAGGCCGTGCCGGGAGGCGCCGCCGAGGCCAAGGGCGTGAAGATCGCCGCCGAGCGGGCCGCGAAGTCGGGCGTGAAGTGGCAGGACTGTCCTGCCGACTGGGGGCAGCTGCCGAAGCCCATCCAGTGCGGCTTCGTCACGGTCCCCGTCGACTACGCCAAGCCCAACGGCCGCACCATCAAGATCGCCGTGGACCGGGCCAAGTCCACCGGCACCGCGAGCGAGCGCCAGGGCGCGCTCGTCTACAACCCGGGCGGCCCGGGCGGTTCCGGCCTGCGCTTCCCCACGAAGGTCACGTCCAAGAACCCGCTGTACGTCAACATCGCCAAGGCGTACGACTTCGTGGGCTTCGACCCGCGCGGCGTCGGCCACTCGGCCCCGATCTCCTGCGTCGACCCCCAGGAGTTCGCCAAGGCCCCCAAGGCCGACCCGGTCCCGTCCAGCGAGGCCGACAAGCGCGCCCAGCGCAAGCTGGCCAAGGAGTACGCGGACGGCTGCTTCGAGCGCAGCGGCGACCTCCTGCCGTACATGACGACGATGAACACCGCCCGTGACGTGGACGTCGTCCGCGCCGCCCTCGGTGAGAAGAAGCTGAACTACCTCGGCGTCTCCTACGGCACCTACCTCGGCGCCGTCTACGGCACGCTCTTCCCGACGCACGTCCGTCGCATGATCGTCGACAGCGTCGTCAACCCGGCCCAGGACAACATCTGGTACAAGGCCAACCTCGAGCAGGACATCGCCTTCGAGGGCCGGTTCAAGGACTGGGAGAAGTGGGTCGCCCAGCACGACGACGCCTTCCACCTCGGCACCACCCAGGCCACGGTCCACCAGAACTGGCTGAAGCTCCGCGCCTCCGCCAAGGCCGAGCCCATCGGCGGGGTCGTCGGCCCGGCCGAGCTGATCGGCTGGTTCCAGAAGGCCGCGTACTACGACTCCTCGTGGGTGCCGGTCGCCCAGACCTGGAGCAAGTACGTCGCCGGTGACGCGAAGCCGCTGATCGAGGCGGCCGGCCCGAACATGGACGACAAGGCCGGCAACATCGCCGCGGAGAACGGCAACGCCGTCTACACCGCGGTCGAGTGCGCCGACGCCAAGTGGCCCACCAGCTGGAACAAGTGGGACCGCGACAACACCCGCGTGGACCGTCAGGCCCCGTTCATGACCTGGTCCAACGCCTGGATGAACCTGCCCTGCGCCACCTGGAAGGGCCCGCAGTACAACCCGATCGAGGTCACCACGCACAAGGGCCTGCCGCAGACCCTCATCGTGCAGTCCGACCGTGACGCCGCCACCCCCTACGAGGGCGCGGTCGAGCTGCACAAGCGCTTCCGCGGCTCGCAGCTGATCACGGAGAAGGGCGCCGGTTCCCACGGCGTCACCGGCCTCGTCAACCCCTGCATCAACACCAAGGTTGACGCGTACCTCCTGACCGGCAAGCTCACCGGCGGCTCCGACGTGACGTGCACCCCGCACGCCACCCCCGAGCCCCCGAAGGCCACCGCCGCCAAGTAGTTCCCGGTAGCGGTACGTCAAGCACCCGTGCCCCGGCCCTTCATGGGCCGGGGCACGGGTGTTTCCGGAAGTCGGCAGGTGTCTCAGTCCACCCACACGCGGGCCAGGCATCTACGGGCGCACGGGTCGGGCGGGTCGGTGAAGGCGGTGCGACCGTGCAGCACGACGGTGTTGTCCACCCAGAGAAAGTCTCCGGGACGGAGGGGGACGCGCAGGACCGTGCGCGGGTCGGACAGGATCCGGTCGACGGCGTCGAGGGCCGCTTGCTCGTCGGGGGTCAGGGGCGCGCCGGCTTCGTGCCGGGCGCGTTCGATCCCGCGCCGGTTGTAGTGCACGCGCAGGTCCGTGCCGTGCCGCTGGAAGACGGGGCGGAGCCGGTCGAAGCCGGTTCCCCGGCCGAAGTGGAAATCCTGATAGAGGCGGGGCAGGGCCCAGGGGCTGTCCGCGAGCAGCCTGTTGTGCACGGTATGGCCGCTGGCCAGTAGCGTCTCCCCGCCTTGTGCCGCCTGCCGCACGCACAGCAGCCCCAGCAGTCTTGGCGGATGGGGTGCCGGGGTCCGGTCGGTGTGGAGGGCCAGAGCGAGGTCGGTCTTGCCCAGTCCGGCGTCGTCGGCCACGGTGATGAGGTCACCGGGGTCCGCCGGCCTCACGGTGCCCAGCGCGGCGGCGAGTTGCCGGCACATCTCGGCGCACTCCTGATCGGAGCGGCCGTCCACCGGAAAGCCGCGGATCACGACGAACCCGCGGCCGTTCCGCAGCCGCCGGGTCACACGCGCGGCCAGGTCCGCCGGTGCTGCCTCGGGGCTCGCGCCGGTGGGCCCCGTGTCCCCTCTCCGGCCGTCCGGCGCGCGCGAGCCGGCGGGGGGCAGCGGGAGCAGCCACTCCGCCTCGTCGAGGGCGTGACCGTGCCACGCCGTGAGTGCTTCGACCGGGGCGGGCCGGGTCATCCGCTCACCTTTCCGCGACGGCTGGCTGCCGACAGGTTCCGTCCAGGAACGTACCGGACGGTGGAGACCGAGTGCAGTCCCGGTGCCCGCCGACATCTGCCGCCCCGCCGCCGGGGGTTCTTGACGGCGCCCGGCGCGTGGGCTGGAATTCCTGGGCCGGACATCCCGCCGGTCGCCGCGTGCGGCCGGCTCGCCGAGGGACGGGGACATGACTCCACTGCCGCAGGCCGGACCGCCGGTGACGGCCGGGCCGCTCCAGGATCTGCCCCCGCTCGTCTTCGCCGAGGAGTGCGACCGGCTGCGGGACCGGCTCGCGGCCGTCGCCCGGGGGGAGGCGTTCCTGCTCCAAGGGGGCGAGAGCGCCCGGAGTTTCGACGGGACGACCGCCGAGTCCGTCGGCGGCATCCTCCGTACGCTCCTCCAGATGGCCGTGGTCCTCACCTACGCGGCCTCGGTCCCCGTGGTCAAGGTCGGCCGGGTCGACTTCGGCCGCGTCGACTTCGGCGTGCCCGCCGGCTCCGGCGACCCCGGCTCCCACCGGCTGCGCCGGATGTACGAGGCGTCGGCGACTACGCTCAACCTCGTACGCGCCTTCGGTATCGGGGGGCATGCCGACCTCCACCAGGTGCACGAGTGGAACCGCGGTTTCGTGACCGACTCCCCGGCCCGCCGGCGCTACACGGAGCTCGCCGACGGGATCGAGCGCTCCCTGCGCTTCATGCACGCGTGCGGGGTCGACCCCAAGGAGGTCCACACCGTCGACTTCTTCGCGGGCCACGAGGGACGGCGGCTCGACTACGAGGAGGCGCTCACCCGCACCGACGCCCGCACCGGGCTGCCCTACGCGACCAGCGCCCACCTGCTGTGGACCGCCCTGCCCGGCCGGGAGACGGCGGACGACGAGCACCTCGCGTACCTGTCCCGGATCCACAACCCCGTCGCCGTGGAGCTCGGCCCCGACGCCGACCCGGACACCGTCCTCGCCTGCGTCGACCGGCTCGACCCGGATCGCGTCCCCGGCAGGCTCACCTTCATCACCCGGATGGGCGCCGAACTCGTCCGCGACCGGCTGCCCGCGCTGGTGCGCAAGGCCGAGGGGGAGGGCGCCAGGCCCGTCTGGGTCTGCGACCCCGTGCGCGGCAACACGGTCCGGACGGCCGGCGGTCACGTCGTGCACGACTTCGACGCCCTCCTCGACGAGGTCCGGGGCTTCTTCGAGGTCCACCGGGCCTGCGGCACCCACGCGGGCGGCATCCACGTGGCGCTCACCGGCGACCGGGCAGCCGGGGCCGCCCGAGGCGCCCGGCTCGACCGGGCGCACTCCCTCGATCTGGCCTTCCTCGTCGCCGAGATGATGGGGGAGCGGGCCTAAGACCGTTGCAGTATTAGCCCGCGAACACCGACGCGAAGGCCGCCCGGGTCGGCGAGTCCGTCCGCCAGTCGAGGATCGCGAAGACGACGTGCTCGAAACGGTCCGCGAAGCGGCCCTCACCCGTCAGATGCCCGGCGAACGCCGTCGCGACCCGTGCCGGGTCGTTGCGGAAGACCCCGCATCCCCACGCCCCGAGGACCAGCCGGCGGTAGCCGTGCGCGGCCGCCACCTCCAGCACCCGGCCCGCGCGCTCCGCCAGCGCCGCCGGGATCCGCGCGGTGAGCTCCGGTGCGCGCTGGGCGATCACCCCCGCGTTGGGGGCCGGGGAGGTCAGGAAGCCCACCGTGTACGGGGTCTCCAGGAGCCCGTCCCGGTCGTCGCGGAAGACCGGGACGCCGGGGGAGTGGACGACCCGGTCGCTGTAGAACGGGCTGGGGTCCGCGCGGTGGGCGGCGTAGTACTCCGGGGCCTCGCGCAGACACGTGTACAGGGCCGAGCCCCGGCACAGCGCCTCCTCCTGCGCCTGGGCGCCGTTGAGGTAGCCGCCGCCGGGGTTGCGGGCGGAGGCGAAGTTGAGCACCGCGACGTCGCCGTCCGCCGCCAGGCGGCGCGACGCGTCCAGACTGCCCTCGGCCGTCACCTCGAAGACCGTCGCCGTCGGTTCCGCAGGTCGCACCGCCACCGGCTCCGGGCCGTACAGCCGCGTTCCCCGCCGGGCCGCCCCGACCGCCTCGGCGATGTCCGCCCACCGGCCGCCCGGTGTCGTATAGCCCCCTTCGGCGACGATCGACTCCGTCACCCGCGCGACCTCACGCAGTCGTGCGCTCATTGCGTTCCCCCTTGTCAGAAGCCTTTCGTACGGACGGGAGCGTACGGAGTCGGGCCGTCCGCGGCGACCGGATTTCGCCGCCGGGCTCGCGGCCGCCCGGGTGGCCGCGACCCCCCACACGGGTGAGGAGCCGGTGTGGCCGCTTGCCCTACGGCGGCCCGACGCGGTGCCCTGACCGGCACGACCGCGCCCGGGAGGCACCCATGTCCGTACGCACCACCGCGACAGCGGCGGCGACCGTCACCGCGACCGCCACCGCGCTGCTCGCGCTGCCTCCCGCGGCGGCGGGCGCCGACAGGACGGACGCGAAGGAGTCGGGACAGCTCCTCCTCACGGTCTCCGGCGCGCGGAACACCTGGATCCGCGGCGTCCGGCTCGTCTGCCCCGCCGCGGGCGGCCACCACCCCCGCGCGGCCGAGGCGTGCGCGGACCTGGAACGGGCGGGCGGCCGGCCCGACCAGCTCCCCGCCGACCCCGGCCAGGTGTGCACCCGGGAGGACGACCCGGTCGTCGCCACCGCCGACGGGGCCTGGCACGGCGCCACGGTGTCCTGGCGGCGGACCTATCCCAACCCCTGCCTCCTGGAGGCCGCCACCGGAGCGATCTTCCACTTCTGAGCGGCCCCCGCCCCTCCCCACCCCCGGCGCTCAGTTCCCGCGCGCCACCATCGCCCCGATCGTCGCCACGCCCAGCACGACCCAGGCGAACCACAGCCAGCCGTCGCTCCCGATCGTCACCGAGTAGGCGGTCACCAGGACCAGCCCCCCGACCGTGAGCGCCGCCATGGCCCTCGTCGATCCGGGCATCCCGCACCTCCTCCACGGCGGCCCCGCCGCAGGACGGAACGAAACGACCGTACATACGCGCGGACCGCGGTCAGGAGACCATCGTCTCCCCACCGCGGTCCGCACCGCCATACCCCCGCCGGGCTAGCCCTGCTGGCCCTTCGCGTGGAGCGAGGCCAGGTAGGCGTTGTAGGCCTGGAGCTCCTTGTCGCCGCTGCGCTCCTCCGCGCGGTCGGACCGCTTGGCCTGCCGCTGCTCGGAGCGGTACCACTGGTACACCAGCGCCAGCAGCACCAGGACCGACGGGATCTCGCTGAACGCCCAGGCGATGCCGCCGCCCGCCTTCTGGTCGTCCAGCGCGTCGATGCCCAGCGAGGCCGGCGGGTGCATATACGTGCCGATCATCGGCTCCGAGGCCATCATCAGCGCGATGCCGAAGAAGGCGTGGAAGGGCATGCCCGCGAACAGCTCCAGCATCCGCATCACATAGCCCGGCCGGTGCGGGCCCGGGTCCACACCCATGATCGGCCAGAAGAACACCAGGCCCACCGCGAGGAAGTGCACCATCATCGCGATGTGCCCGGTCTTCGTCTCCATGAGGAAGTCGAAGAGCGGCGTGAAGTACAGCGCGTACAGGCTCGCGATGAACATCGGGATCGTGAACGCGGGGTGGGTGATGATCCGCATGTAGCGGCTGTGCAGCAGGGCCACCAACCACTCGCGCGGCCCCTTGCGGCCGCGTCCCGCCGCGGGCAGCGCCCGCAGCGTCAGCGTCACCGGCGCGCCCAGCAGCAGGAGGATCGGGGAGAGCATGCTGATCACCATGTGCTGCACCATGTGCACGCTAAACATGACCATGCCGTAGTCGTTGAGCTTGGTGCACATCACCAGCGCCACGCTCAGCACGCCCAGCGTGAACGCCACCACCCGGCCCCACGGCCACGCGTCGCCGCGTCTCCGCAGCCGCACCACGCCCCAGCCGTAGAGACCCAGCCCCAGCAGGCAGCCGATCATGAAGAACGGTTCGCCGCTGAACTGCAGACCCCGGCTCAGCGTGAACGGCGGCATGTCCATGTGCATCATGCCGTGCATGCCCTGCATGCCGTGCCCGCCGTGATCCATCCACTCTCTCCCATTTCGCACCGATGCGCCGGGACCAGACTAGAGGCGCCCCGGGCCGCGCCCACGGCCGGGGGCGCCCCCGGGGCGAGGCGGACGGACCGGATCAGAGCACGCAGTCGGCCTCGGCGTAGCGCTCCTCCGGAACCGTCTTCAGCCGCTCGGTGGCCTCGGCCAGCGGCACCAGCGTGATGTCCGTGCCGCGCAGCGCCGTCATCATCCCGAACGCGCCCCGGTGCGCGGCCTCCACCGCGTGCCAGCCGAAGCGGGTGGCGAGCACCCGGTCGTACGCGGTGGGGGTGCCGCCGCGCTGCACATGGCCGAGGATGACGGGCCGGGCCTCCTTGTCCAGGCGGCGCTCCAGCTCCACGGCCAGCTGCCGGGCGACGCCGGCGAAGCGCTCGTGCCCGTAGACGTCCGTACCGCCGGTCTCGAACTCCATCGAGCCGGGGCGCGGCTTGGCGCCCTCGGCGACGACCACGATGGCGAATCGTTTTCCCGCCTCGAAGCGCTTGCCGACGACCGCCGTCAGCTCGTCCATGTCGAAGGGCCGTTCCGGCACCACGATCGCGTGGGCGCCGGCGGCCATGCCCGACTGGAGGGCGATC
>NZ_JBTOLC010000061.1:0-27524 GCF_054551825.1 Streptomyces sp. L500 | reverse complement strand
GTGGCTATCTTGGGACCGTACCGGCCCCGTGACAACTCGGAGAACACTATGGATCCGGTGGGGTTGTGTCAACTGGCTCCGGCCACCCCCGTTCGAGCTCATTCGAGGTCGGTGAGCCGGCCCCCGGCGTCCGGCTGGGTGCGCTCCACCCGGCGCAGCAGTCGGGTCAGCATCTCGCCGAGTTGGGCGCGCTCGTCGGTGGAGAGGTCCTGGAGGAGTTCCTCCTCGAAGATCGTGGCCTTGCGCAGGCCCTCCAGCCACTTCGCCCGTCCGTCCTCCGTGATGCCGACGATCACGCGGACGCGGTTGTTCTCGTCCCTCTCCCTGGTGACCAGACCCTCCGCGACCATGCGGTCGATGCGGTGGGTCATGGCGGCCGGGGTGAGGCCGAGGCGCTTGGCGAGGTCGCCGGGGCCCAGGCAGTAGGGGTCGCCGGCGAGGACGAGGGCCTTGAGGACCTCCCACTCGGCGTTGCCCATGCCGAGCTCCGCGGTCTGGCGCCCGTACGCGACGTTCATGCGGCGGTTGAGGCGGCTGAGAGCGGAGACGACGCGTTCCACCTGCGGATCCAGGCCCTGGAACTCGCGCTGGTAGACGGCGATCTGCTCTTCGAGGCTCGGCTCGGCGGGCCCGGGGGTGTCTGCCATGAGCGGCAGTATCGCAGAAATCATTGGCGCTAAAGCCCTTCGGCATGTACTCTTTAGCTTCGAAGTTTAGGGTTGAAGTCTTCAAGCTTGAGGGGTGAGGAGTGACCACCGCGATGGGCGCGGCACTGCGCCGGATCCAGTTGGGCAACGCGTTGAGCGCGTTCGGCAACGGCTTCACGGTTCCGTATCTCTACGTCTATGTGGCGAAGGTGCGGGGCCTGGGAGCGGGGACAGCGGGTCTGACGCTGTTCACGCTGGCCGTGGCCGCGCTCGTCGTGCTGCCTTTCACCGGTCGGGCGATCGACCGGCGGGGTCCGTTGCCCGTGGCCATCGTGGGTACGGTCTCGGCGGCGATCGGTTCGCTGGGGCTGGGCCTGTCGAGCGTGACGCCGCTGGTCATCGCCTCCGCCGCCGCACTCGGTGCGGGTATAGCGGTGATCCAGCCGTCGCTCGCGACCATGATCGTGTGGTGCTCGACGCCCCTGACCCGTTCGCGCTCCTTCGCCACCCAGTTCTTCCTCAACAACCTGGGCCTGGGTGTCGGTGGACTCATCGGCGGTCTGATGGTCGACGAGAACGCCGCGTCGAGCTTCATCCGGCTGTTCGGCATCGAGTCGCTGATGTTCCTGGTCCTGGGCGCGACGGTGGCGACCGTGAAGCTGCCGGAGTCCCCCCGGGTCGAGGACGCCGTGCCGACGGACAGCCGGCCCGAGGGCGCGTGGCGCACCCTGCTGCGCGACCGTTCCATGGTGTGGCTGTGCGTACTGGGCTTCGTGATGTTCTTCGCCTGCTACGGACAGTTCGAGTCGGGGCTGGCGGCGTACGCCACGGAGGTCACCCACGTCTCCCCCGCCACGCTGGGCCTCGCGCTGTTCGCCAATACGGCCGCGATCGTCGTGACGCAGTTCGTCGTGCTGAAGTTGGTGGAGGGCCGTCGGCGCAGCCGGGTCATGGCGCTGGTCGGGCTGATCTGGACCGTGGCGTGGGTGGCCGCGGCGCTGTCCGGTCTGGTGCACGGTGCGCAGGCGGTGGCCACGGGGCTGCTGATCTCCACGTACGTGCTGTTCGGTGTCGGTGAGTCGATGCTGTCGCCGACCGTGGCGCCGCTGGTGGCGGACCTTGCTCCGGCGTCGCTGATCGGTCAGTACAACTCGGCCTTCGCCCTCGTGAAGCAGCTGGCGATGGCCTCGGGGCCGCTGCTGGGCGCACTGCTGGTGGGTCTGGGGCTGTCCGGTGTCTATGTGACGCTGCTGATCATGTGCTCGCTCGGCATCACGGCGCTGGCCCTGCGGCTGGGGCGCGGGCTCACCGCGGCGCAGGACAATCCGCTCGTCGCTCGCGCGCAGCGGGCCCGGGCGGCGGGCCCTGCCGGGACCGGAACCGAGACCGGTCCCGGGACCGAGTCCAGCGAGCGGGTGCCCGTCGCGGCCTGACGTTCATATGTAAAGGGGTGGGCCTGACCGGAAGTGAAAGCTTCCGGTCAGGCCCACCCCTTTTACATATGCGCACCCGTACCCGGCAGCGCGAACTCGCACCAGACGGCCTTGCCGCCGCCCGGGGTGCGGCGCGACCCCCAGGACGAGGCGATGGTGGCGATGATCGAGATGCCGCGGCCGGCCTCGTCCGCGGGCTCGGCGCGGCGGCGGCGCGGCAGGTGGTCGTCGCCGTCGGTGACCTCGATGATCAGGCGGCGGTCGGTGCGGCGCAGCCGGAGCCGCATGGGCGGTTCGCCGTGCTGGAGGGAGTTGGCCACGAGCTCGCTGGCGGCCAGGACGCCCAGGTCGCGCAGCTCGGTGGGGAAGCGCCAGCTGGCGAGGACGCCCGAGGCGAAGGCGCGGGCCCGGGGCGCGGCCTCGATGCCGCCGAGGAGCTCGAGCGCGGCGTTGTGGAAGAGCTCGGCGTCGTGGCCGGTGCGCAAGGGGTGCTGGAGGACGAGCATGGCGACGTCGTCGTCGTGTTCCTGGGTGACGCCGAGGGCGCGGATGAGGCGGTCGCACATGACCTGGGGTGAGCCGGTCGCACCCGCGAACGCCCGCTCGAGGGCGGCGACGCCTTCGTCGATGTCCTCGTGGCGGCGCTCGACGAGGCCGTCCGTATAGAGGACGGCGCTGGAGCCGGGGCCGAGGGGCATGCTGCCGGACGTGTGGAGCCAGCCGCCGGTGCCGAGCGGGGGGCCGGTGGGCTCGGCGGCCCGGTGGACGGTGCCGTCGGGGTCGCGGACGAGGATCGGCAGATGGCCCGCCGAGGCGTAGACGAGGCGGCCCTCGTTGGGGTCGTGGACGGCGTAGACGCAGGTGGCGATCTGGGTGGCGTCGATCTCGGCGGCGAGGCCGTCGAGGAGCTGGAGGACCTCGTGGGGCGGGAGGTCGAGGCGGGCGTAGGCCCGTACGGCGGTGCGGAGCTGGCCCATGACGGCGGCCGCGCGGACGCCCCGGCCCATGACGTCGCCGATGACGAGGGCGGTGCGGCCGGCGCCGAGGGTGATGACGTCGTACCAGTCGCCGCCGACGGCGGTGTCGCTGCCGCCGGGCTGGTAGGTGGCGGCGACGCGGAGGTCGTCGGGCTGCTCCAGCTCCTGCGGGAGGAGGCTGCGCTGGAGGGTGACGGCCGCCTCGCGCTGGCGGCGTTCGCTGGCGCGCAGTCGTTCGGCGGCTTCCACCTGGTCGGTGACGTCGGCGGCGAAGACGAGGACGCCGCGCCGACCGTCGCCGTGGCCGGCCGTTCCCTCACCCGTCGATCCTTCACCAGTCGTTCCCTCACCGGGCGCGCCGTCGCCGCCGACGCGGGGGTCGCCGACGTCGATGGGGGTGCAGGTGAAGGTGTAGTAGCCGTGGCGGCCGGCGGCGACGGGGGCACGGCGGGACTTGACCGTGCGGGGTTTGCGGCTGCGCAGTACCTGGTCCATCAGGGGGAGCAGGCCGAGTTCCACGAGCTCGGGGAGGGCCTCGCGGGCGGGGGCTCCGGGGGTGCGGGGGCCGAAGAGGGTGGCATAGGCGTCGTTGACGTAGGCGATGCGGTGCTCGGGGCCGTAGACGACGGCGACGAGGGCCGGGACGGTGCCGAGGATGTCGTGGACGGAGAGTGCGTCGAGGCGGGGGACGGGCTCGGTGTCCGGCGCCGGGGCGGATCCGGCCCGGGCGGCGGGCACGGTGCCGGGGCCGACGGTGCCTGGGCCGACGGGACCGCCGCCGTCGGGAGGCGGGGGCTGCGGGGGCGTGGCGGGCGTGCGGTCGGCGCGCGCAGCTGCTCGGCGCTGCGTTCCGGGGAGCCGGGCGCTCCAGCGGGTGAAGTTCACTGAGGATTACCTCGCGGAGTCGTTCCGGGTCAGCTCGGCGACGTGGGGTGCCTTGCGGGGTGGCGGTGCCGCGCGCCCGGCTCGGCGGCGCGGTCTGCGGTGCGGGGGCCGGCCCCCGGGGGAGTGCAGCAAACGTCCGGATCCTCATGATTGTTACTCTTCGCGGCTACCAGCCCACCCATGGTCACACGTCCAGTGTGGCCGACGGGTCCGACATTCGTCAGACGCCGCGTCCCAAAAGGGGGTTCCGGCTGAAGGACCGTGCCCTTCACCGGGCGTCAGCTGGCCTCCGGGTGGCGGCCCGTGCCCGCCGCGAGTTCGAATTCGGCCCGGGGGTTCTCCAGTGAGCCGAGCGAGACGATCTCGCGTTTGAAGAGTCCGGCGAGGGCCCAGTCGGCGAGGACGCGTGCCTTGCGGTTGAGGGTGGGGACCCTGCTGAGGTGGTAGGCGCGGTGCATGAACCAGGCGGGGTAGCCCTTGAGCTTCCTGCCGTAGACGTGGGCGACGCCCTTGTGGAAGCCGAGGGAGGCGACGGAGCCGACGTATTTGTGGCGGTAGTCCTGGAGGTCGTGGCCGCGGAGGGAGGCGATGACGTTCCGGGCGAGGACCTTGGCCTGGCGGACGGCGTGCTGGGCGTTGGGGGCGCAGGTGGCGTCGGCCTGCCCGGCGGTGAGATCGGGGACGGCCGCGGCGTCCCCGGCGGCCCACGCGTGCGGGACGCCGTCCACGCGGAGGGCGGCGGTGCAGACGAGCCTGCCGCGCTCGTCGAGGGGCAGGTCGGTGGCGGCGAGGACGGGGTGGGGTTTGACGCCGGTGGTCCACACGAGCGTGCGGGTGGGGAAGCGCGAGCCGTCGCTGAGCACGGCGACGCGGTTCTCGCACGACTGGAGGCGGGTGTCGAGGCGTACGTCGATGTTGCGGCCGCGCAGTTCCCGGATGGCGTACTGGCCCATCTCCGCGCCGACTTCGGGGAGGATGCGATGGCTCGCCTCGACCAGGATGAACTTCAGGTCTTCGGGCTGGATGTTGTGGTAGTAGCGGGTGGCGTAGCGGGCCATGTCCTCCAGCTCGGCGAGCGCCTCCACTCCCGCGTAGCCGCCGCCGACGAAGACGAAGGTGAGGGCGGCGTAGCGGACTTCGGGGTCGCGGGTGGAGGAGGCGATGTCGAGCTGTTCGAGGACGTGGTTGCGCAGACCGGTGGCCTCCTCGACCGTCTTGAAGCCGATGCCGTAATCGGCGAGGCCGGGGATGGGGAGGGTGCGGGAGATGGAGCCGGGGGCGAGGACCAGCTCGTCGTAGTGGAGGTCGACGGCGCCGGTGCCTTCTTCCTCGCTGGCGAGGGTCTTGACGGTGGCGGTGCGGTTCTTGTGGTCGATGGCGGTGACCTCGCCGGTGAGGACCTGGCATTTGGCGAGGACCTGACGCAGCGGCACGACGACGTGGCGGGGCTGGATGGAGCCGGCGGCGGCCTCGGGCAGGAACGGCTGGTAGGTCATGTACGGCTCGGGGTCGATGACCAGGATGTCGGCCTCGCCGCGCTTGAGCTTCCGCTGGAGGTGCAGGGCGGCGTACATCCCGACGTAGCCGCCGCCGACGACGAGGATGCGCGTACGGGTGGGGGTGGGGGCGTCGGGGGTTGAGGCTTCGGGGGTTGGTGCCTCGGTGGCGGGTGCCTCGGTGGCTGGATCGGTTCCGGTCGGTGCGGGTTCCGCTCCCTCCCGCTCCTGCCGTCCCTCGTGCCTCTCACGCGCCGCTCCGCTCTCCAAGGCCCTCTTCCTCCTCGCGCTGCCGCGTCGTCCTGGCATCGTCCTCGCGTTGTGGCACAGCTCCTTCCCATGACGCATCGCTCTCAATGGTTTGTCCACAGCCACTTTGAAATGTACGACCGGTCGCGGAGCTGATCCGTCCGTGCGAGGAGGCCCGTCAAGTAGGAAAAATTCGCAGGTCAGGGGGGATGCGACGGGGCGGAGCGGTGGTGCAGAATCAAAGGGGATCAGGCCCGTACTCCAATCGGGGACGGCCTGTGCGGAACTACCCCCTTCTTTCTTGACCTGGGCTCAACTATGTTCGTACTCCGTCGGGGTGTCGAGACACGCCCCGGCAGTCAGGGCGGGGAGTCTCCGGGGGGAGACGTCATAACCGGGGGAACGTATGACCATTCAGAGCTCTCATTGGTCTGCCGCTGTCGCGACGACGGCCGACGGCACGAGTGGCCGTAATACGCCGTTGCGCGTGGACGCTCAGCGCAATCTGGAACATGTTCTGCGGGCGGCTCGCGAGGTCTTCGGCGAGCTGGGGTACGGGGCGCCGATGGAGGACGTGGCGCGCCGGGCCCGGGTGGGAGTGGGGACGGTCTACCGCCGGTTCCCCAGCAAGGACGTGCTGGTCCGGCGGATAGCCGAGGAGGAGACGGCACGGCTCACCGAGCAGGCGCGCACCGCGCTGGGGCAGGAGGACGAGCCGTGGTCGGCGCTGTCCCGGTTCCTGCGCACGTCGGTGGCGTCGGGCGCGGGCCGGCTGCTGCCTCCGCAGGTGCTGCGGGTCGGCGTCGACGTGGAGGCCGAGGAGCTCCGGGAGCGGGTTCCGGCGCGGGTGCCGCAGCAGCGGCAGCCCGTGGGCGCCGGGGGCCAGCTGCACGAGCTGCGGCTCGTCGAGCAGCGGCCGGCGGCGGTCCAGGAGCGGGACGACGCTGGTGCGGCGGCCCTGCTGGACGTCGTGGGCCGGCTGGTGGAGCGGGCGCGCTCGGCGGGTGAGCTCCGCGCCGATGTGACCGTCGCGGATGTGCTGCTGGTGATAGCGACGGCCGCGCCGTCCCTGCCGGACGCGGCACAGCAGGCGGCGGCCTCGTCGCGGCTGCTGGACATCCTGCTGGAGGGCCTGCGGTCCCGTCCCGCGCGGTAGCCCGTCGGCGGAAGCCGTGAGGTGACGGTTGTCGGCGGCGGCGACGCAGGTCGCGGGCGCCGACAACCGCCCTCTTCTTCACTCTCTTCTTCACCGGTTTGCATCGGCTTCTATCGGTTCTCGTGACCATCGGTATTCCGGCCCGGCCAGGGACCGGACGGGTGGTTGCCGCTGGTGAAGTGATCCTGCCGCGTTCCCGTATGCCAGGCTGCTCGGAGTTCGAGTGTGCCGGCGTGTACGGGGAGCCTGCGCTATGAGTGTTGACGGGCGGGAAGAGCCTCGCGGAAGCGACGGGGCCGGCGATCCTTCGCCGCCGCACAAGGTGCCCGGTCAGGGCGGGCCGTCCGCGGCCTCCCCCGATCCGGGTCCCGACTCCCTCTCCGGTGCCCTGGACCTGTGGTTCGGGCCCGTCGGATCGGGAGTGCCGGCACCGAGGGACAGCGGCCGGGTGGACGCCGATCCGGGGGTGACAGACCTGGATGCTTCCGGCATTCCCGCTCATACCGATGCCGTCGGTTGTACCGGGGACGGTGCGCCGGTCGATGATGCCGGGGTGCGGGAAGACCAGGAAGCCACGGATGTGCCACCGTCCGACCTCGAGCTGGTCGCACAGCTGCGCGGTGGCGAGAGCACCGGAGCGTACGAGGAGCTGTATCGGCGCCATGCCGGCGCGGTCCGCCGGTACGCCCTCAGCTGCTGCCGCGACGACCACACCGCCGAGGACCTGACCAATGAGGTCTTCGCCGCCACGCTCCAGGCGGTACGGGGCGGCGCCGGGCCGGACACGGCGGTGCGGGCGTATCTGCTGACCACGGTGCGGCGGGTCGCGGCGGCCTGGGGACGGACGACCAGGCGGGAGCATCTCGTCGAGGACTTCGCGGTCTTCGCGACCTCGTCGGCGGCCGCGTCGGTCGCCGACGAGGACGACACGCTCGGGCTCGGCGCGGATGTGCGGGCCATGCAGGAGGCCGAGGAGTCCTTGGCGGTGCGGGCGTTCCGCAGCCTGCCCGAGCGGTGGCAGACGGTGCTCTGGCACACCACCGTGGAGGAGGAGTCGCCGAGCGAGGTGGCCCCGCTCCTCGGGCTGACCGCCAACGCCACGGCGGTGCTGGCGCACCGGGCGCGCGAGGGGCTGCGGCAGGCGTACCTCCAGGCGCATGTGAGTACGTCGCTGACGACCGGTGGCGAATGCGCGCGCTACGCGGACCGGCTCGGCGCGTACGCGCGCGGAAGTCTGCGGGCCCGGGCCGAGCGGGGGATGCGTAGGCATCTGGACGGGTGTGCGCGCTGTCGTATGGCGGCGCGGGAGGTCGCGGACGTCAACTCGCGGCTGCGCGGGCTGCTGCCGGTCGCGGTCATCGGTTGGTTCGCCGCCGACTGGTCGCTCAAGGCGGCGTCCGGCCTCGCCGCGGGAGCGGCCGGCGCGGCGGGAGCCGCGGCCGTGAGCGCGGGTGCGGGTGCCGGCGCGGATGTGGGCGCGGGGACGGGCGCCGGTGCGGGTGCGGGTGCTGGTTCCGGTGCCGGGTCGGGGGGAAGCGGGGGCGGAGGCGCGGGCGCCGCGGGGAGCGGGTCCGGGTCGGGCGGGGCGGCCGGGTCCGGTACGGCGGGCTCCGGCGCGTCGGGATCGGGAACGGCCGGATCGGGGACCTCGGGATCGGGGACGGCCGGGTCCGGTGCGGCGGGGTCGGGCGCGTCCGGGTCCGGGGTCGCGGCGCAGGGGCTCGGTCTGGCAGCGAAGGTCGCGCTCGTCGCCGGGACCGTGGCCACCGTCGGCGCGGTCATCGCGTACACCCTGGCGGCCGGGACGTCCGCGCCGCCGGAGAAGCCGCTGGCCAAGGACACCGTCGCACCCGCCCTGCCGACGCCGCGCGCGCCGAAGGCCACGCCCAGGCTCACCGCCTCGGCGGGCCCGACGGCCCCGCCCGCGCTGATGGCGAAGCCGGTGGCGGGTTCTTCGAGCGCGCACGCGAGCACGGGCACGTCGGCCGGGGCCTCGCCCTCGGCGCCCGGCCCGTCGGCGTCGCGCACTCCGGTGGCCTCCGCGTCGTCGTCGGCCTCGGCCTCCGCCATGGCCGGGTCGGGGTCCGAGTCCCGGCCCACCGCGCACGCCCCCACGGCCCACCCGTCCTCTCCCACCTCGAACACGTCAAGCGCCTCAAGCACGTCGAACACCTCTGACACCTCGAAGCCCACGCCCAAGCCGAGGCCCACGCACAAGCCCGACCCCACGCCCGACCCCGAGCCCACGCACAAGCCGCGGCCCCCAGCGGTGTTCCCGCTCAACCGGCTGGAGTACAGCGGGTTCGGCGACGGTTCGCAGCCCGAGGTGCGGTTCGGCGCGAGCAGTTGGCTGTGGCAGCGGTACGGCGGCGTCCGCATCGGCGGCACGGCGTACCGCCACGGGGTGACCGTCCATGCCGCGTCGTCGGTGACGATCGACCTCAACCGGTCCTGTACGTCCTACGACGCCATGGCGGGTCTGGACGACATGTCGTTCGGCCTGGGCACGGTCGCGTTCTCCGTCTACGCGGACGGCACCCGGCTGTGGAGTTCGGGCCCGGTGCGCGCCGGGCAGGCGGCGGTGCCGGTCCATGTGCCGCTGGCGGGCCGCAGGACGCTGCGCCTGGTCGTACAGCCGGTGTCCGCGTGGGACCGGGTGGCGGTGCCGGACTGGGCGCTGGCCCGGATCAGCTGCGGCTAGGCCGGTCAGGTCCTCCGCGGACGGGGCTTGTCCTCTCCGGAGAGGACAAGCCCCGTCCGGACGGGCTCCGGCCTCTCCGGCCGTCCCGTCCTCACAAGCTGGGCCGGGGCGGCACGCCACCCGCCACCGCGCGGCGGCTCGGGGCCGCCGGGCCCGTCCAGCAGGTGCCGCGCCGGGCGAGGAGACGGCGTAACCAGACCTCCGCCGAGACGAGTTCGGCGAGCCCGTCCAGAGCGAGCGGCGCGCCGTTCGCCGCCGCGCGCAGGGCTCCCCGTACGACGCCGGCGTCGACGAGGCCCGCGTCGGCGAGGAGCGGGGTGGCGAAGAGGTCCTGGAGCGGGCCCAGGGAGGCCCCGATGCCGGCGCGTCCGGCCGCCGCGTGCGCGGCGTGGGAAGGGGCGCCCCAGCCGGGCGGCAGTTCGCGGATGCCCGCGCCGGCCAGGACGGAGCGCAGCACGGAGGCGCGCGCCCCCGGCTGCACCCGGAGCGCCTCGGGGAGCGCGCGGCAGGCCCGTACGACCTGGTTGTCGAGGAAGGGGGCGTGGAGGCGCTGGCCGCGCACCTCCGCCGCCTGCTCCAGGACGCGGTGGTCGGCGGCGTGCCGGCTGAGCGCGGCGGCGGCGCGGCGTTCGCCGGGGCGCTGCGCCAGCCCGTTGGCGCGGACCGCCGCGCTCTGGAGACGAACCGATACTTCCGCGAGCGCCTCGCCGGTCAGCCACCGGGCGGCGGGCCCGGGCCGGCACCAGGTGAGGGCGGCCAGTGAGGCGTCCACGGGGCCGCCCGTCGCGGGGGCGCCCGGGATGGGGCCGTACGCCCCTGGGGTCAGCAATTGCGCCGCCGCTGCCTCAAGGCCCTCGCGGTAGGGCGTGCGGGCGAGCCGCCGCGCCGCCCGGTAGACGGTGAAGGGGACGAACAGCGAGTGCGCCGAGGGGCCGTCGGCGCGGGCCAGCGCCGAGACGGGCTTCAGGAGGTGGCGTCTTCTGCGGTCCATCAACAGGTCGGCCAGCCGGGCCGGGTGGGCGTCGAGGACCTGCCGCGCGCCGTGCCCGACGAGGTGGTCGGCACCGCCCGCGGCCAGTCTCCTGCGGTGCCGGGCGGCGGAGGCGATCGCGGGTCCGGGTTCGTCGGTCAGCGGGCCGTCGTACAGCTCGGCGTACGGCAGCGCTTCCGTTCCGGCGGCGACGATGACGTGGCGGAGCCGGGGGTTGGCGGCGATGGCGCGGGCTCGTTCGAGTTCGGATTCGCGGGTGCGGCCGCCGTCCGAGGCGAGGTCGTTGAAGGTGACGGCGAGCAGTCGCTCGCCCGTTCCGTTGCCGAAGCCGAGGGGGGTGCCGGGCAGGCCCGGCAGCCCGGCCGCCAGCAGCGCCAGGGTGCCGGAGGCGCTGCCTCCGGAGAGGTCGGCGCCGACGCCGGGGGCCGGTCCACGACGGTAGGCGGTGCGCCGGTGGGCGGGGCCCGCGCCGGTCGCGGTCCCCATGCCGGGGGCGGTCCCCATGCCGGGGGCGCGCCCGTGGCCGTACGCGCCGCTGTCCGGCACGTGTCCGCCGCCCGGTACGTGTGCGCCGCCGCTTGGCACATGTCCGTCACCCGACAGGTGTCCGTCACCCGGCACGTATGCGCCGCCGCCCGGTACGTGCCCGTCGCCGTACTCCACGGCGTGGCGCGGGGCGGCGAGCCGGGTCCGTACCGCTTCGACGATCGCCTCGCGGACGCCCTCGACGGCCTGGCGGGCGTCGAGTTGGGGCGCGGCGACGGCGAGCGAGGAGGTGGGTTCGTACCCGGTGACGTCCCGCGCGCCGTCGCGCAGCACCAGCGCGTGGCCGGGCGGGACGCGCCGGACGCCGGTGTAGGGCGTGCCGTCGGCGAGGGCTTCCGGGGAGTCGGGGCAGGCGAGGAGCGCGGCGAGGTAGCCGATGTCGAGCTCGGCCTCGACGAGGTCGGCGAGCGGGAGGGCCGCGGTGGCGTACGCGGTGCCGCCGGACCAGGCGGCGTGGAAGACGGGCCGGGCGCCGGCGAGGTCCCCGGCGACGGTGAGGCGGCGGCCGACGCGGGCGACGGCGGTGTAGCTGCCCGGCCAGGCGGTCAGGTGGCGGAGCGCGCCGCCGCGCGCGGCGAGGAGGCCGGAGCGCAGGGCGTCGTCGCTCGCGCCGCAGCGGCCGAGGACGGCGAGGCGGGTGTCGGCGTCGGCGTGGACGACGCGGACCTCGTCGGGGCGCCAGTCGCCGACGGCCCACAGGGGTGCCGGTTCGCCCCACAGGAGGCGGGCGCCCACGGGTTCGACCGGGGGGCCGGGCGACTCGGGCCGGTCGGACCGGTCGGGTGCGTCGGCCCGGGCCTCCGTGCCGCTTCCGGCGGCGCCGCGGCTCCACCCCACCAACCAGCGCATCGCCGCCTCCACAGGCTGTGGACAACCAACAGGTCGCACACCGAGTAGCAGTCATCGAATAGCAGTCATCATGCACAGCGGGCGACGGTTGCGACATCCGTGGGGCGCCCGTTGGGCGACGCGTTCCGTGCGACGCCGGCTGCCAACTCACCTGACAACGGACGGAAATGGCGTTTCGTCACGGTTCGCCCGGCGGCTCGGCCAACGGTTCACCGGGGGCCCCGGCGGCGAACCCCTTGTCTTCGGCCGCATGGCGCACCCGGATCCGGCCAAATTCGGGGCGCGCCGGTTCGCGGTCCGCTCAGCGGGGACCGGAAAGGGGACGGACACGGCGCGAACGCGACGGGAAAAGGACCGGCCGCGTGCGCGCGTACGGTCCGGGAGGCGCGAGCCACCTCCCGGACCGTGCCGCCGCCCGCGGGGAATGAGGCGACGGCCTCCCCCAGCCCACTGGTTCCAGCGCAGCGGGCCAACCCACGCTCCTCCATGGAACAGCCACCCCCGCGGGCGCGGACAGAGCGCACGGCGGGCGCACGGCCACACACAACCGGAGCACGTGCCCCTCGATGCACGCACATACGGGCCAGAATCTCGCCATCCGGGACATCACCTCTTAACGGTCGGGATGCGGCGAACTACGCTGGGTTTACGAATGCCCCGAGCCTATGCCGGGGCGGGCGCCGTTCGTCGAGGGGTGCGCATGTCCAGGGAGCCACGCGGGCCGAATGAGAAGCTGGGCACTGTCCTCGCCCTCGCCGGCATCAGCAACGCCGGTCTCGCGCGCAGGGTCAACGACCTCGGCGCGCAAAGGGGTTTGACACTTCGCTATGACAAGACGTCCGTCGCCCGGTGGGTCTCCAAGGGCATGGTCCCGCAGGGCGCGGCGCCGCATCTGATCGCGGCGGCCATAGCGGCCAAGCTCGGCCGGCCGGTGCCGCTGCACGAGATCGGGCTCGCGGACGCCGATCCGGCGCCGGAGGTGGGGCTCTCCTTTCCGCGCGATGTCGGCCAGGCGGTGCGGTCGGCGACGGAGCTCTACCGGCTGGATGTCGCCGGTCGGCGCGGGGGCGGGGGGATATGGCAGAGCCTGGCCGGATCCTTCTCCGTCAGCGCGTATTCGACGCCGGCCTCGCGCTGGCTCATAACTCCCGCCGACAGTTCGGTGGCGCGCGAGCCGCAGCAGGCGGCCCGGGAGGCGGCCACGGCGGCGGCCTCGGGAGGCGGCGCGGACTGCGGTTTACCGCAGCGTGTCGGCCACAGCGATGTGACGAAGCTGCGGGAGGCCGCCGACGACGCCCGCCGCTGGGACTCCAAGTACGGTGGCGGCGACTGGCGTTCGTCGATGGTCCCCGAGTGCCTGCGCGTCGACGCGGCACCGCTGCTGCTGGGTTCGTACAGCGACGAGGTGGGGCGCGCGCTCTTCGGCGCGACGGCCGAACTGACCAGACTGGCGGGCTGGATGGCCTTCGACACGGGCCAGCAGGAGGCCGCCCAGCGCTACTACATCCAGGCGCTGCGGCTGGCCCGGGCGGCGGCGGACGTCCCGCTCGGCGGGTACGTCCTGGCGTCGATGAGCCTCCAGGCCACGTACCGGGGCTTCGCGGACGAGGGCGTGGACCTCGCCCAGGCCGCCCTGGAGCGCAACCGGGGCCTGGCCACCGCCCGCGCGATGAGCTTCTTCCGTCTCGTCGAGGCGCGCGCGCAGGCGAAGGCGGGGGACGGTCCCGCGTGCGGTACGGCGCTGAAGGCCGCCGAAGGCTGGCTGGAGCGGGCGCGTCCGGGCGACCCGGACCCGTCCTGGCTGGACTTCTACACCCAGGAGCGGTTCGCCGCCGACGCCGCCGAGTGCTATCGCGACCTGCGGGTGCCGCGGCAGGTACAGCGCTTCACGGAGCAGGCGCTGGCCCGGCCGACGGAGGAGTTCGTACGCTCGCACGGCCTGCGCCTGGTGGTCTCGGCGGTCGCCGAGCTGGAGTCGGGCAATCTGGACGCGGCGTGCGCGGCGGGTGCGCGGGCACTGGAGGTCGCGGGCCGGATCTCCTCGGCCCGTACGACGGAGTACGTACGCGATCTGCTCCATCGCCTGGAGCCGTACGGGAACGAGCCCAGGGTGGTGGAGCTGAGGGAGCGGGCGAGGCCGTTGCTCGTGGCGCACGGGTGAGGTGACAGCCCCTCCCGTGCGGGCGAAAGCGCACGTGGGGCCATGTGGCGACCCATTGTCAGTAGCACCCGTCATCATGGTGACGTGGGTGGCGAAGCACTGAAGGTGCGCGGTGACGGCGGTTACGACAGTGACGTGCTGATCGTCGGGGGCGGGATCGTG
Source organism: Streptomyces sp. L500 (assembly GCF_054551825.1). NCBI lineage: Bacteria > Bacillati > Actinomycetota > Actinomycetes > Kitasatosporales > Streptomycetaceae > Streptomyces > Streptomyces sp. L500. The sequence goes on along the minus strand of NZ_JBTOLC010000061.1, from coordinate 13,271 downwards.
GGGCTCTCGACGGCGTACGCGATCACACGCGCCGCCCCCGGCACCCGCGTCGTCGTGCTGGAGAAGGAGAACGCCCCCGCCCTCCACCAGACCGGGCGGAACAGCGGGGTGATCCACAGCGGGATCTACTACCGCCCCGGTTCGTACAAGGCCCGCTTCGCCGTACGAGGGGCGGCGGAGATGGTGCGGTTCTGCGCCGAGCAGGGCCTGCCCCACAAGGTGACGGGCAAGCTGATCGTGGCGACGGACCGCTCCGAGCTGCCCCGGCTGCACGCCCTGGTCCAGCGCGGCCGGGAGAACGGCATTCCCGTGCGGGAGCTGGGCCCCGCGCAGATAGCGGAGTACGAGCCGGCGGTGCGCGGCATCGCCGCGATCCACGTCGGTACGACCGGAGTGTGCGACTTCGGCGCGGTCGCCCGCCGCCTGGCCCGGCTGGCGGAGGAGGCCGGTGCCTCCGTGCGCTACGGGGCGGAGGTGAGGGTCGTCGGACGGCGCGGCTCGGCCGTCGCGGTGCGCACGGCGCGCGGCGAGGTGCTGCGCGCCCGGGCGCTGGTCAACTGCGCCGGGCTGTACAGCGACCGGGTGGCCCGGCTGGCGGGCGACGACCCGGGCATGCGGATCGTCCCGTTCCGGGGGGAGTACTTCGAGCTGCGCCCGGAGCGCGAGGACCTGGTGCGCGGCCTGGTCTATCCGGTGCCGGACCCGGCGTTCCCCTTCCTCGGCGTCCACCTCACCCGGGGCATCGACGGCCGGGTCCACCTGGGGCCGAACGCGGTGCCCGCGACGGCCCGCGAGGGCTACAGCCGGTGGACGGTACGACCGGGCGAGCTCGCCGGGACGGTGGGCTACCCGGGCACGTGGCGGATAGCCCGGCGCCACTGGCGGTACGGCGCGGGCGAGATACGGCGCTCCCTGTCCCGGCACGCCTTCGCGGAGGCGGTACGGCGACTGCTGCCGGGCATCACCGTCGAGGACCTCATACCGGCGGCCCCCGGCGTACGGGCGCAGGCGGTACTGCGGGACGGGACGCTGGTGGACGACTTCCTCTTCGCGGAGTCGCCCCGCATGGTGCACGTCCTGAACGCACCCTCACCGGCGGCGACGGCGTCCCTGCCGATCGGCCGGGAGGTGGCGCGACGGGTGCTGGGCCACCTGGGCGAGGAGTCCGAGAGCAGAGCCCAATCCAGCCCGTCCGGCGTTTGAGGACACGGGGGACCGGGGGCCCGGGGGAGCCAAATCCAGCCCGTCCGGCGCTTGAGGACACGAGGGACCGGGGGCGGAGCCCTCGGGAAACGGTGAAAGGGCGGGGCTGGGGCGCTCTTCCCCGCCACGACGGCGCCCGGCCACGACGCGCCGGAGCCCGGCGGCGCCGAACCGACGGCACCGGCACCGGCACCGGCACCGGCACCGGCACCCGCAAAGCAACCACCGCTCAGCGGCCGACGCGCCCGTAAACCCGCACGTAGTCGACCAGCATCCGCGCCGGGAAGGGCGTCGACCGATCGGGCGGCCCGGGCCAGTCGCCACCCACGGCGAGATTGAGCAGCAGGTAGTGCGGGTGGTCGAAGACCCACTTCTGCCCGTGCTTGAGCTGCCCGGCGCAAGCGGTCCCGTACGGCTTGCCGTCGAGATACCAGGTGAGCTTCCCGGGCGCCCAGTCGACGCGGTACGTGTGGAAGCCGTCGGCGAGGCTGCGCCCCCGGGCCAGGGTGGTGTGGTTCTCGATGCCCTGGGCCACGTACCCGGGCCCGTGGATGGTGCCGTGGACGGTGTTGGGCTGCCGGCCGAGGGCCTCCATGACGTCGATCTCGCCGTTGCCGGGCCAGGTGACCTTGTCGACGTTGGCGCCGAGCATCCAGAAGGCGGGCCAGAGCCCCTGCCCCTTGGGGATCTTGATGCGGGCCTCGAAGCGCCCGTAGGCGCGGGCGAACTTGCCCTTGGTCGTCAGCCGCGCCGAGGTGATGTCGCAGGGCCCGAAGCCGCACTTCTTCCCGCGCACCTCGTGCACCCGTTCGTGGCGGGCGGTGACGGCGAGGTTGCCGTGGCCGTCGAGGGAGACGTTGCCGGGCCGGTCCGTGTAGTACTGCCACTCGTGGTTGCCCCACTGGGGCTCACCGCCCCGGTCGAAGGACCATTTGGCCTGGTCGGGGCGGTGGCGGGCGGGGCCGCGGAACTCGTCGGACCAGACGAGACGCCACTCGGACCCACGCGAGCCGTCGCCCTTGAGACCACCGGCCTTGGGACTGTCGGCCTTGGGATGGGCGGCCTTGTGATCGACGGCCGCGGGGCGGGCGTGCGCGGCGGCGACGACGTGGCGGAGGCCGGCGATGCGGTCACGGGCCGCGTCACGGGCTACGTCACAGCCGCCGATCAGCACCGCGGCGGCGGCCAGCATCGCCACCGCTCCGGGAAACCGGCGGGTGAGGGGGCGCAGTCGCGGTCGCAGTCGCATGAGTGGTCTCCGTCTCACGCATCGTGGCGGCATCGTGGCGGGCCGGGCGAGGAAGATCGTATGAGTGGGACGTGCCGCTGCCGGGCCACCACGCGCGCCAGGGGCCACGGCCCACCGGATCGGCGGAAAGAAGTCCGCCCGCTTGACGATCAACGGCCCCCGGGGCCTTGATCCGAACACCTTCGCCGGCACCGCCCGTAGACTTGAGGAACTGTGCCCGAGAACCACGCTCCCACCACCGAAGCCACCGCCCCCGAGGCCCTTGAGGCCCACGAGCCCCTTGAGGCCCGCGCGGCGGTACCGGCCCCTGCCGCTCCCGTACCCGCCCGCGCCCGCCGGGAGCCGATGTTCCCCGACGGCCCGGCGCCGGACCCCGCGGGCTCGCACCACGAGCGCCGCATCCGGTCCTTCCAGCCGCGCCGCAGCCGGGTCACGACCGGACAGGGCGAAGCGCTGCGCCGCCTGTGGCCGAAGTGGGGCCTCGACATCGACGGCCTGAGCAAGCTGGATCTCGGCGAGCTGTTCGGCGACCCGGAGCTGCCGGTCGTCCTGGAGATCGGCTTCGGCATGGGCGAGGCCACGGCCAAGATGGCGGCGGCCGACCCCGGCACCGGCATCCTCGCCTGCGACGTCCACACCCCGGGCCAGGGCAATCTGCTGAACCTGGCCGAGCAGAACGGCCTGGACAACGTCCGGGTGGCCAACGGCGACGCGATCATCCTGCTCCGCGAGATGCTCGTCCCGGACGCCCTCGCCGGCCTCCGCGTCTACTTCCCGGACCCGTGGCCCAAGAAGCGTCACCACAAGCGCCGGCTGATCCAGCCGGAGTTCCTGGCGCTCGCCGCGACGCGCATCGCGCCGGGCGGCCTGCTGCACTGCGCGACGGACTGGGAGCCGTACGCGGAGCAGATGCTGGAGGTTCTCACGGCCAGCCCGGACTTCGAGAACACCCAGCCCGACGGTGGCTACGCCCCGCGCCCGGAGTTCCGCCCGCTGACCCGCTTCGAGGGCCAGGGCCTGGACAAGGGCCACGTGGTCCACGACCTGCTGTTCCGCCGCCGCGCGGCGTAACGCGCGGCACGTTCCGAGGGGCGGGTTCCAAGGGGCGGGAAAACCGTCACTGTGCTCTCCGCCCCTTGGTTAGGGTCAGGACGTGCATGAGCCACCACCTCACCCTCAGCAGCAGCCGTACGCGCTACCCGTCCCCCCGGCCGCCGGGCACTACGCGCCCCGCCGGGCGCTGTGGGACACCCTCTGGGACAACAAGGCCGTGCGGATCGGAGCGGTGTTCCTGCTGCTCGCGCTCTGTGGCCTGATCATCCTGGCGCTGGTGCGCGAGCAGACGGGCACCAAGGGCTTCCTGGTGGGGCTGGGCCTGGCGGTGCTGCCGGTGCCGCTGCTCATAGCCGCGTTCCGCTGGATGGACCGCGTCGAGCCGAAGCCGTGGAAGAGCCTGATATTCGCCTTCGCGTGGGGCGCGTGCGCGGCGACGCTGGTGGCCATCCTGGCGAACGGCTACGCCACCAAGTGGCTGCTGACGACGGTCGCGGGCGCGCAGCGCGAGGACGCGGCGGGCTGGGGCGCGACGTTCGTGGCGCCGGTGGTGGAGGAAAGCGCCAAGGCAGCGGCGATCCTCCTCCTCTACCTCTTCAGGAGGCGGGACTTCAACGGCATAGTCGACGGCGTCGTGGTCGCCGGGATCACCGCCACGGGCTTCGCCTTCACCGAGAACATCCTCTACCTCGGCAATGCCTTCGCCAACGACCAGAGCTTCGGCTACGAGGGCCTGCGCTCGACGACCGCCGCCACGTTCTTCGTCCGGGTGCTGATGTCGCCGTTCGCGCACCCGCTCTTCACGTCGATGACGGGCCTGGGCTTCGGCCTGGCGGCCACGCTGCCGCAGCGCCGCCGCGTCCTCCGCTGGCTGGTCCCCATAGGCGCTCTCCTGACGGCGATGCTCCTGCACGGCCTGTGGAACGGCTCGGCGACGTTGCCGGGCGCGGGCTTCCTGGCCGTCTACGCCCTGTTCATGGTGCCGGTCTTCGCCCTGCTGACGTGGCTGACCATCTGGTCCCGCCAGAACGAGCTCCGCACGATCCAGACCCACCTCCCCGCCTACCAGTCCGCCGGCTGGCTCACCCCACCCGAACCCCACGCCCTCTCCTCGATGCGCGCACGAGGCATAGCCCGAGACCTGGCCCGCCGCCACGGCGGCCCAACGGCGGCCCGCATCGTCGCGGAGTACATCTCCTACGCCACATCCCTGGCCTTCCTCCGCCACCGAGCCCTCCGAGGCACCCCGGACCCCGCCTTCGCCGCCCGGGAGGCGGAACTGCTCCACCACTTGTGGCAACGCCGGGAGGTAGCCCAGCCGGCGTTGGCGGGCGCGGTAGCGAGTGTGACGCCCGCGCAGCCATTCACGCCTGGGTCGCTCTACGGCCCCCCGGCACCGGGCTGGGCCCCACCGGTACCGGGCATCCCGGCCCAGGGCTGGGGCACGCCTACGCCCCCGGGGCCGACCCCGAGCCCGGCGTGGGGCCAGACCCCGGGGCAGCACCGCTAAGGCGGCGCGGGGGCGGGCACGCGGCCCGCCCTCCCGCGCGACAGCGCAGACCTCAAACGCCGGGTCCCAGACCATGAGGGCCAGCGCTGCCACGAAGCATCCATACCTCGCAGGATCGTTTCTCTCAGTCGACCAACCCCCAGCCAGCAGCCAGCGGCGAGCCCGTCCAGCCTTCCGGAGTCCTCCAGACCGAGGCGATCTTCAGCTCTTCCAAATAGGACATGTATCCCTTGATGTCCTCGCTGAACAGCGCAAGGAGGTGCGGCTTCGGCGCCTGCTCGTACCAGAAGTGGCTGTACTCAAAGAGCTGACCCACCGCCTCGCGCACGGCCGTGGTCGGGTTATGCCGCTTGATGGTCTTGGCCTCTACCAGCCACTCGACGCCATCCCGGCGGAGGATCAGGTCCTTGGGGTGCTGATCCTTCGTGATCGGCACAAACCCACGCCCTTCGACGTAGTGCCCGAACTGCTCGATCAGCGCCTCATGGCTACGCGACTTCACGATCGTCTTCTCGGCGATGTGGGTGACGTAGTCGCTACTGCCCTTGGGCTGGAAGCCCTCAAGCCCCTTGTATTCGACGTGCTTCGTCGGCACGTAACCCACCGCAAGCCCCTCAGACTCCTGCTTAGGCAAGAGCTTGATGTCAGTTGCGGCCCGCAGGATCTCTACGGCGTGCCATAGGTCTTCACGCAAGACATGCTCGCTCGGCAGGGAGCCGATCTCATAGCGTCGTGCGACGACGCTGCCTGCCTCATAGGCTCGCGGTCGGTCCGCCTTACTGTTGAACACCGGGCTACTTACCCAATCAGTTACGAGTTCAGGCGGGAGCCCACCCAACAGCGCCTTCCCTCGGGCGCCGAGGTAGTCGCGAAGCTTCTCCCCCTCGCCGTACTTGCCTGTGAGTCGCGTTACGCCCTGCTGAAGCGTGAGCGTCACAGACTTGAGATCAGCAGCGAAGATGTAGGCCAGGTAGAGGCCTTCTTTAGGGTCATCGGTGATGTCTGGATCAAACACACCAATCCATGGCGTGAGCGCGGCGCTGCCCTTCCCTCCGTACCCCTGCGCCTTGCAGCTGCCCGGGACGGCTTGCTCAATCAGCGAAGGCACCTGGCGCAGGAGATCCTGGGCATAGACCCCTCCCCCAGTCCCAAGTTGCTGGTCGTAGGTTCCGGCTATCTCTTCGAGCAGATCACAGATATCCATGACCGGACACTAACTAGAGGCGATCAATTCTTGTCACCCATAGGCAACTTTCAGACATGCCTAGACATGGAGGCCCATGCCGCGAGCTGCCGCCTCGGCCCGCTGTCACACCCCGCTGGTAGAACATCCCCATCAGTTGGGGAGACGAGGGGGCCATCAATGAGCGAGCGCTTCAGCAGCCAAGCAACGCCGGTACCAGGCTTGTACGAGGAACTGATCACCTCGCGCCTCGAAGGGCATCTACAGGAGCTCGAAGCAAACGGCTGGAAGTCCACAGCCCAGCCGGTTGGTGAGCACTCTTCTCCCCACGTCTTGGCCCGCCACATCGCCCAGACCGTCCACCGCATCCTTGCTTCGCTGCCCGCGTCCGAGCAGGTCTTGGCTGCCAACCACATCCTCGAGTCCATGAGCAGCCTCGATGGAGCCAAGCAGTGGATCGAGGTTGTGGCGGACGGGCCACGTCAGCTGCTTGCCATCGCTGAGCAGGAAGCACCCGGCGCCTACAGCATCCGTCCTGCCACGCCCCTGTCAGACACGGCGCTGCTCACCAACTCGCCCGAAGACCCCAACCTCGGCTACGAGCTGCGAGCCGAGCTCGCCACTGCAGACCGCATTGACCTGCTCTGCGCGTTCGTGAAGTGGCATGGTCTGCGCGTGCTCGAGGACTCCCTCAAGGAAGCGGCTGCCCGTGATGTGCCCATCCGCGTCATCACCACCACTTACATCGGGGCCACCGAGCGAAAAGCGCTAGACCGACTGGTCAAGGACTTCAACGCAGAGGTCAAGGTCAACTACGAGCTGCGGTCCACTCGTTTGCATGCAAAGGCCTGGCTCATCCGCCGCCACAGCGGCTACGACACCGCATACGTGGGCAGTTCCAATCTCTCGCGGGCGGCGCTCCTCGACGGCCTGGAGTGGAACGTTCGCCTGTCGTCTGTAGCGACTCCTGCGGTTCTCAAGAAGTTCGAGGCCACCTTCGATGCGTACTGGAGCGACGCAGCGTTCGAGTCGTACAACCCCGAGAAAGACGGCGACCGGCTTGACGAAGCGCTCCTGCAAGCGGGCGGTAAGGGCGGAGGTGGCAGGCCTACCATCAGCCTCTCGGGGCTTGAAGTGCGCCCGTACCCCCACCAGAAGGACATGCTGGAACGGCTCCAGGTTGAGCGCGATGTCCACGGCCGTCACCGCAACCTCCTCGTGGCAGCGACGGGTACTGGCAAGACCGTGATGGCAGCCCTCGACTACCGAGCGCTGCGGGCGAAGCTCCAAAACCGCGACCTCAAGCTTCTCTTCGTCGCCCACCGCAAAGAGATCCTTAAGCAGTCCATCCTCACGTACCAGCACGTGCTGAACGACGCGAACTTCGGTGAGCTGCTGGTCGGCGGCGAGGTCCCGGAGGGCTGGACGCATGTCTTCGCTAGCGTCCAGTCTCTAAACGCCCGCTCGCTCGAGCGCTTTGCCCCTGACCACTTCGACGTGATCGTCATCGATGAGTTCCATCACGGCGTCTCACCGACCTACCGGCGCATCATTGATCACTTCAAGCCGGCCGAACTCCTTGGTCTGACCGCCACACCTGAGCGCATGGATGGGCAGAACGTCCAGGACGAGTTCTTCGACGGTCGTATCGCCGCCGAGATGCGTCTGTGGGAAGCCCTGGAGAACGACCTCCTCAGCCCCTTCCACTACTTCGGGATCGCTGACAGCGTGGACCTGGAGGGCCTGACCTGGAAGCGTGGCGCCTACGACACCGGTGAGCTGGACAAGCTGTTCACTGGGAACCACGCCCGAGCCCGCCTGGTCGTCAAAGCCGTGCAGGACAAGGTGACCGATCCGGGCACAATGCGGGCTCTGGGCTTCTGCGTATCTGTCGCGCACGCCCGCTTCATGGCTGAGTTCTTTCAACAGGCCGGGCTCAACGCCATGGCCCTCGACGCTTCCACTCCAGCGACAGAGCGCGCACAAGCCCTTGCTGATCTACGTGAAGGAAAACTCCAGGTCCTCTTCTCTGTCGACCTGTTCAACGAGGGGCTGGACATCCCCGACGTGGACACCCTTCTTCTGCTCCGGCCTACCTCCAGCGCAACCGTCTTCCTTCAGCAACTCGGTCGCGGTCTTCGACGCACCCCTGAAAAGGCTGTGCTCACTGTCCTGGACTTCATCGGGCAGCATCGCAAGGAGTTCCGCTTCGAGGAACAGTTCCGAGCGCTCACTAACCTCACCCGCAAGCGCCTGGTCGATAACATGGAGCAGGACTTTCCGCTGCTCCCGTCCGGGTGCCAGATCGTGCTCGACAGAAAGTCCAAGAAGCGGATTCTTGAAAACATCAAGAACCAGATCGGGGTCAATGTCACACAGCTGACTCGCGAGGTCGCTGCCTACGCAGAACCGCGACTCTCTGACTATCTCCATGAGAGCCAGCGGGAGCTTAAGGAGCTCTACCGCGCCAATAACTCCTGGACACGCCTGCTGCGCCGGGCCCATCTTCTTCCCGAGGTTGGACCGGCTGGCGAAGAGGCCCTGCTCAAGCGCGTCTCTGCCTTCCTCCACGTCGATGACCCTGCCCGCGTGGCCGCCTACTGCCGCATGCTGGAGGACGACGCTCCTGCCTACGACACCCTCGACCAGGTGGGCCAGGCATACGCGCGGATGCTCTTCTTCTCCCTGTGGCCGCTTGGCGGAGGCTTCGCCTCATACGACGAGGGCTTCCATGCACTGGCTGAGCAGGTCGACTTCCGCAGCGAACTCCGACAGGTACTGAGCCACAACCTGGCACACACAGAGCACCTTCCCGTGCAGCTGGTGGGAGCGCATGCCAACATCCCACTCACGGTCCACGCCTCCTACAGCAGGGAGGAAATCCTGCCTGCGCTCGGTCAAGCGAGCGTGGACGGGTTCCTTCCCGGACACTTCCGTGAGGGCGTGAAGTGGTGTGAGAGCGCAAAGATTGATGCGCTCCTCATCACCCTCGAAAAGGACGAGAAGGACTTCTCCCCGGAGACCCGGTACAAGGACTACGCACGGAGTCCTGAGCTCTTCCACTGGGAATCTCAGAACCAGACCTCCAGCACCTCACCCACGGGCATGCGCTACCAGAGTCACAAGGAAAACGGATCGGACGTCTTCTTGTTCGTGCGCCGGTACAAGAAGAACGACATAGGTGGAGCTCAGCCGTGGATGCTCCTGGGACCGGCCGAGTACGTCTCACACGAGGGCAGTAACCCCATGGGCATCATCTGGAAGCTCAAGCACGAGATGCCGGCTGGTGTGTGGACGTACTCCGCCATTGCCGCCAGCTGAGCTACAAGGCGGCCCTCGTCACCGCTGCCTCAAAGCGCTTCTGTGCTCGGTCCAGGGCGGTGTCCGGGTCTGTGCCCTGGGCCTGGAGCCAGTGGAGGAGGTCGGCGATCAGGGCTGTTGCGGCCTCCTGCGCCACCTGGCGGACGGCGGGTGAGCTCGCCCTGCTCAGGGCTGGAAGCCGGCCGTACACGGTGAGCAGGGCCTCGGTGTGCAGCATGCGCTGGGAAGTGGGCTGGGGCTCCGGCGTCGGGAGTGCCGTGGCGAGCTCGCACCAGGTGGTCTTGCCGTGTTCGCTGGGGATCACGCCCCAGCGGTCGGCCGTGGCAGCGATGAGGCGTAGGCCGCGCCCGGCTTCATGCTCCGGGGTGGCCGTCCGCAGCGCCGGGAAGCGGCGCGGATCCGGGTCTCGGATGGCGAGGCGGAGACGTGGTCCGTCCAATGTGATGGAAATCCACGTCGGTGTCCTCGGGCCGACATGCGCGATGACGTTGGTGATCAGCTCTGTGACGCAGAGCTGGACCGGATCCGTGAGATGTCGTAGACCCCAGAGGCGCAAGGGGGCACTAACTGTACGGCGGAGGTAAGCGACTCTTTCGGGGACGGCGACGAAGGGGAACTCCCAGGTCTTCGCCGGCCTGCGGTGCTCGATGTCCATGTGCGTGCCCAGCCCTTCTGATCGCGGACTCCTCGCTGCGGTAGGCGTCGAGCAGGACAGCGAGCACATCTCGCCATGCAATGTGCAGCGAAGGATTCCCCCCATCGGGTGATTGGCCTGGTTGATGCCGTCCGCTGGACTGAACGCCGTTCGTGACTCGGGAGGTTGAAGTGGCTGGATCCCCCACAGCTCGTAGGCGACGGCTGGCGATCGAGCTCAAGAAGCTGCGCGAAGAGCACCAGCTCACCTGCAATGACGTGGGCAAGGCGCTGGACTGGAGCGGTTCGAAGGTCAACCGGCTCGAGACCGGTAGTGGGAGGGTGCAGCCCTCGGACATCGACGCGCTGTGTCGCCACTACGGGACGACGGACGAGCTGCGTGAGTTTCTGATGCGGTTGGCCAAGGAGTCCAAGGTCCGCGGTTGGTGGCACGCGCATGGCTCGGCCGTTCCGCCGTGGTTCTCGTCCTACATCGGCTTGGAACAGGAGGCTTCAAACCTGCGCCAATACCAGTGCGAGTTCGTGCCCGGACTCCTGCAGACCGCCGCATACGCTGCCGAGCTGCATCGCGCGTCCGGTCACCTGGAGGGTGAAGAGCTCGAGCGCCATGTGAACGTGCGCATGGCACGTCAGCAGATCCTGCACCGCGAGGCCCCGCCCGACCTGTGGGCGATCGTGCATGAGAGCGTGCTCCGCCATATCGTCGGCAGCAGGGAGCTGATGTACGGGCAGCTCGAATATATGCTTCTTACAAGCCAGTTGAAGAACGTGTCGCTGCAGGTCCTGCCCTTCGACGCCGGCACGTACCCCGCGACGGGAGCTTTCACGATTCTCGGCTTCCCCGAGCAGGCGGACCCTGATGTCGTCTACCGGGACGGTCTGACCGACGCCGTCTACCTGGAGGCTCCCGACGCCGTCAGCCAGTACGCGAAGGCGTTCGACAGCATGCGGGCCATCGCGTCGAGCCCGCCCCGGTCGGCCCAGCTGATCAAGCGCGTCCTGAAGGAGTACTCCCGATGAGTAGAGCGGCCCACGCCATACGCGCCCAGGCCGGCTGGTTCAAGAGCAGTTACAGCAACGGCACGGGTGGCGAGTGCCTGGAGGCCGCCTTCGCGGCCGATGGCACCGCCTCCATACGGGACTCCAAGGAGATCGGCGGGCCTGTGCTCGCCTTTTCGTGTGCGGCTTGGGGCGGGTTCGTCACAGGCATACGCGAGGGCAAGCTCCGCTGAGCGCCCGAAGCTCGGGGTCCGGGGTCCGGGGGCGGGGGGCTTCCAGGGGCGAGGGCTTGCAGGCGGTTTGGGTGGGCGGCCGGGGCCCGAGATTCGGGGGGCGGGATTCGAGCGCTTTCTTTGAGGAATGGGTGGTGGGTGTAACCCACCCACCCTCCCAAGTCGCGCCTAAGCACACATGGATGACTTTGTGCAACCGAGTCGCCACGCCTCGCTGTCGCCGTGTAGCGTGCGCCACAACAAGCAACCCCGGCCGGTGCGCCAACACCAAAGCCGGGGTCTGTCCACCTTGATCAAAGCGGTGATCTTGTGGCTTACGCCAACTCTACTCCCGTCCCCATGGCCGCGTCCGGCTTCGGTAAGCGTTCCGCGCCCGACCAAGCCCCTCGTACGCGGGATGATTTCGCGCATCTCCCTGCCCGTGAGGCGGCCATCGCCGCGCACATCGACCGGCTTCCCGACGGTGCCGCTGTCGACATCAAGACCCTGGCCAAGGAGATCCCCGCCTACGGGCAGCAGGCCGTGCAGACCGCCCTCAACAACCTCTCCGACGCCGGTCACCTGCGGCGCATCCGGGAGACCGGCAGTGAAGGGCGTACGCAGTGGGTGACCCGCTCGTACTTCTCGCGGACCGCGCGCGACGATGCCTGGTGGGAGGCGTTCCTCGGCGAGGGGGACGATGCCTCTGCTCCGGCCCCGGCCCCAGCCCCCGCTCGTTCCGTCGCCTACGAGGCTCTCGTCCGCCTCGGTCGTACCGAGCCGCGGCTCAGTCTTTCCGCCGCCGAGTGTTCCGCCCTCGAAGGGCTCGCCTACGAATGGCTCCGGCGCGGTGTCGCGCCGGATGATCTTGTGCGGACCCTCACCGCAGGGCTTCCGGGCGTCGTTCACCATCCCGGGGCCTTCACTCGTACGAGGCTCACCGAGAAGATGCCGCCCGAGGCGCCCAGCGCGCCCGAGCCGTCGGCGCCGTCCCGCCGTCGTGTCATGGAGTGCACCGGGTGCGGCGTGCCGGGGCGGTCCGAGGCGCTGCCCGGTGGTCTGTGTCGTGGCTGTCGTGGCGAGAGCCGGCGCCCGGGCGATTCCGGTCCGGCGGGCGTCGATGTGCGCGCGTATGTGTCGGAGTTGCGGGCCATGGCTCGTGCGAGTCGGTAGGAGTTGAGCCGCCGCGTAGCCTTTTTCGCGTGTCCCCTACGTACGCAGAGCGCGCCTCCCGGTTGTCGGGCGCCGTTGTGTGGACGCAGGGCGCGGAGGGCGGCGACGACGCTGTCACCGTGTTGCCCGATGGGTGTATGGATCTGCTGTGGACCGAGGGCAGGCTGCTCGTCGCCGGGCCCGATACCCGGGCGTACCGGAGCGCTCAAGGGCCTTGGGTGGGCGTCCGGTTCTTTCCCGGGACCGCTCCCGGGCTGCTGGGTGTGCCCGCGTATGAGCTGCGCGACCGGCGGGTGGAGCTCGGCGATCTCTGGTCCGGCGCTGAAGTGCGCCGGTTGATCGAACGTCTCGACGCGGCGGTCGATCCTGCCGCCGCGCTCGAGGATCTGGTGCTGCGTCTCGCTGCCGACGCGCCGCCCTCTGATCCGGTCCTGCGGGCGGTCGTGGCATCGCTGGCCGCCGGCCGGTCCGTCTCCGCTACCGCCGAGTTCGTGGGGCTCAGTGCGCGGCAGCTCCATCGCCGCGCCCTGGGCGCTTTCGGCTACGGGCCCAAGACCCTCGCCCGGATCCTCCGGCTGCAGCGTGCCCTTGCCCTGGCCCGCACCGGCGTTTCTTTTGCGGAGACGGCCGTCCTGGTCGGCTTTGCGGACCAGGCTCATCTGGCTCGTGATGTTCGCGCGCTGACCGGACAGTCGCTGAGCAGGCTGGTGCGGT
>NZ_JBTOLC010000060.1:0-28962 GCF_054551825.1 Streptomyces sp. L500 | reverse complement strand
ATGCTCGGCGTGGCCTTCGTCTCCGGCACCCTGGTCTTCACCTCGACCATCTCCGACGCCTTCCAGAAGAGCTCCGAGAAGGGCTTCACGAACGTCGACGTCGCCGTCCAGCCCCACCGGGGCAGCGGCGACGAGAACGCCCCGGGCGCCACGCCCAGGCTCTCGCAGAGCCTGCTCGACCGGGCCGCCAAGGTCCCCGGCGCCGCCTCCGCCACCGGCACCGTCAGCGGCTTCGCGGCGATAGCCGACAAGAAGGGCAAGCTGATAGGCGAGGGCTTCTCCTCGTCCGGCGCCAACTACTACGCGGGCCAGGGCGGCAAGGACGCCCGCTACCCGCTGAAGTCCGGCCGCGCGCCCCAGGGCCCCGGTGAGATCGCGCTCGACGCGAAGACCGCCGACCGGGCCGGCTACAAGGTCGGCGACACCGTCCGGATCTCCGTCGACGGCCCCGTGCTCCAGCAGAAGCTGGCCGGCGTCTTCACCACCGACGACGGCAACGTCTCCGCCGGCGGCAGCCTCGCCCTGTTCGACACCGCCACCGCGCAGAAGCTCTACGGCAAGCCCGGCGGCTTCGACGAGATCCACCTGAAGGCCGCCGCGGGCACCTCGCAGACCGCCCTGAAGGCCGCCGTCGAGAAGGTCCTCCCCAAGGACGCCGAGGCCACCACCGGCAAGCAGCTCGCGGACGAGCAGAGCCGGATGATCTCCCAGTCCATGGACGGCATGCGGACCAGCCTGCTGGTCTTCGCGGGCATCGCCCTTTTCGTCGGCATCTTCATCATCGCCAACACCTTCACCATGCTGGTCGCCCAGCGCACCAAGGAACTGGCCCTGCTGCGCGCCGTCGGCGCGAGCCGCCGCCAGGTCACCCGCTCGGTGCTCATCGAGGCGTTCGTCGTGGGCACGGTCGCCGGTGTGACCGGTCTGGTCGCCGGCATCGGCATCGGCGCGGGCCTGCGGACGCTGATCGGCCGCACGGGCGCCACCATCCCGGACGGCCCGCTGGTCATCTCCCCCAGCACGATCCTGGTCTCGATGGTCGTCGGCATCGTCGTCACCATGCTCGCCGCCTGGCTGCCCGGCCGCCGCGCCGCGAAGATCCCCCCGGTCGCCGCGATGAACAGCGTCCACGCCGTGGCCACCACCAAGTCCCTGGTCGTCCGCAACTCCATCGGCGGCGTCATCACCGCCGTCGGCGCCGCGATCGTCCTGACCGCCACCAGCTCGACCATGATGGGCCTGGGCGCGGGCCTGGTCCTCATCGGCGTCTTCGTGCTGACGCCGCTGCTGTCCCGCCCGGTGATCGCCGCCGCGGCGCCGCTGCTGCGCCCCTTCGGGATGACCGGCAAGCTCGCCCGGCAGAACGCGGTCCGCAACCCGCGCCGCACCGCCGCCACCGCCTCCGCGCTGATGATCGGCCTGACCCTGATCACCGGTCTGACCGTCATCGCCGGCAGCATGCAGCAGGCCATCGACAAGATGGCCACGGGCTCCCTCAAGGCCGACTACGTCGTCTCCATGGCCAGCATGACCCCGCTGTCCACCGATGTGGAGAAGAAGCTCGCCGGCCACCCGGACGTCGTCGCCTCCAGCCCGCTGCGCTCCTCCCCGGCCCGGATCAACGGCGAGCACCAGAGCCTCACGGGCGTCAACGGCAAGGACATGGACAAGCTGACGAACCTGGACTTCACGTCGGGCTCGTTCGCCGCCCTCTCCGGTGACAAGGTCCTCGTGGACGACGCCACGGCCCGCACCAAGCACTGGAAGCTCGGCTCCTCCTTCGACGTCACCTTCGAGGACGGCAAGAAGGGCAAGCTGACGGTCGGCGGCGTCTACAAGGGCAACGACCTGATGCGCGGCGTCTGGATCGACGCCCCCACCCTGGCCCCCCACCAGAGCCAGGTCGACGACCGCCAGGTGATGGTCAAGGTCAAGGGCGGCGCCGACGAGAAGGTCAAGGACTCCCTCGCCAAGGCCCTCGGCGACAACCCCGCCATCCAGATCCAGACCAAGCAGGACATCTCCGACGGCATCTCCAAGGCCATCGGCCTGCTGCTGAACATGCTCTACGGCCTGCTGGCCATGGCCGTGGTGGTCGCCGTCCTCGGCGTCATCAACACCCTGGCGATGTCCGTCTTCGAGCGTCAGCAGGAGATCGGCATGCTCCGCGCCATCGGCCTGGACCGCAAGGGCATCAAGCGGATGGTGCGGCTGGAATCCCTGATCATCTCGCTCTTCGGCGGTGTGATGGGCATCGGCCTGGGCGTCTTCTTCGGCTGGGCCGCGGGCGACCTCATCAAGAAGGCCGTGAACACCTACGAGCTGGTGCTCCCCTGGGACCGGATGGGCCTGTTCCTGCTGCTGGCCGCGGTGGTCGGCGTGCTGGCCGCGCTGTGGCCCGCCCGCCGGGCGGCCAAGCTCAACATGCTGGCGGCCATCAAGGCCGAGTAGCCCCACCGGAACGCGAAGGGGTCGGGCCCCGCGGCTGATGCCGCGGGGCCCGACCCGTTTTCCAGGACCGTCAGTCGCGTTCTAGGACCGCCAGTCGCGGGTGCGCAGCGGCAGCACCGGCTCCCCCGACTCGGGCGTGCGGATCGCCAGCACCTGGTTGACGCCGATGCGGTTGCGCTCGAAGGACAGCGCGGAGGCCGCCATGTAGAGCCGCCAGACGCGGGCGCGGCCCGGGGAGGTCAGCCGCACGGCCTCGTCCCAGTGGGCCTCCAGGTTGGCCACCCAGCGGCGCAGGGTGAGCGCGTAGTGCTCGCGCAGCGCCTCGACGTCCCGGACCTCGAAGCCGGCCTCCTCCAGCTGGGCCACGGTCCGGCCGACGGGCGCGAGCTCGCCGTCGGGGAAGACGTAGCGGTCGATGAACTCGTCGACGCGGTAGTCGTCCTCGTCCTTCAGCGGGCGGCGGGCGATCTGGTGGTTGAGCAGCCGGCCGCCGGGCCGCAGCAGGGCGTACAGGCCGGCGGCGTACTCGGCGTAGCGCGCGGAGCCGACGTGCTCGGCCATGCCGATGGAGGAGACGGCGTCGAAGGGGCCGTCGGAGACCTCGCGGTAGTCCTGGACGCGGACCTCTATCCGGTCCGCCAGGCCGGCCTCGGCGGCCCGTTTGCGGGCGTAGGCGGCCTGCTCCTCGGAGAGGGTGACGGCGACGACGTCCGCGCCGTACTCGCGGGCGGCGTGGAGGGCCATCGAGCCCCAGCCGCAGCCGACGTCCAGCAGCCGCGTTCGGGGTTTGAGCCCCAGCTTGCGGCAAACAAGGTCGAGCTTGGCGCGCTGGGCCTCTTCGAGGGTCGAGGTGGGGCTCTCCCAGTACGCGCACGAATACACCATGGAGGGGCCCAGGACGTGCTCGTAGAAGGTGTTGCCGACGTCGTAGTGGTGGCTGATGGCCTGCTTGTCGCGGCGCAGGGTGTGGAGGGGGCCGCCGGCCCTGCGGGCCTCCTCGGCGGGCGGGGCGGGCTGTGTCCAGGGCCCGGTGAGCTTCAGCAGCTCGCGGCCCACGGCGCGGATCTCCGGGTCGCGCAGGGCCTTGAGGACGGCCGTGGGGCCGGTGGGACGGGCGGCGTCCTCACCGCGCTCCCAGAAGAACCCGGCGAGCAGCCCGAGGGCCTCGTAGAGATCGCCCTCGACGTCGAGGTCCCCGGCGACCCAGGCGCGGGCCAGGCCGAGCTCACCGGGCTGCCACAGCAGCCGGCGCAGGGCGCGCCGGCGCCGGACGATCAGTACGGGGGTGCCGGGCGGGCCCGACTCGCTGCGGTCCCAGGCCCGTACCCGGACCGGGAGCGGGGCGCCCAGGGCGCGCTCCGCGAGCGCGGTGAGCCGTCGAGCGGCCTCGGCCATGTCGCACACCTCCATGATGAAGGGTCAGCAGATCGTTTTCGCCTGACACCTGAAACACCGGCAGGTCGTGCTCTAGTCCTTCCCCGCGCGAGGGATTCGCCCTCTTCCGGGTACGCCGAAGGGCGTCCACCCCACGGATTGGCGGACGCCCTTCGACTGCTGTTCAGTTATTGACCGGGGGTCAGGAGGCCTTGGCCTTCTCGGTCTTGGCGGGAGCCTGCGGGGCCGGCTTGGCGGCCTCGTAGAACTCCTCGCGCGGGTTCTCCATGGCGCGCAGGGAGACGACCTCGCGCTTGAGGAACATGCCCAGGGTCCAGTCCGCGAAGATGCGGATCTTACGGTTCCAGGTCGGCATGGCCATGCCGTGGTAGCCACGGTGCATGTACCAGGCGAGACGGCCCTTGAGCTTGATCTTGGTCTTGCCCATGACGATCATCGCGACGCCCTTGTGGAGGCCGAGACCGGCCACCGCGCCCTTGTTGGCGTGCGAGTACGTCTTCTGCGGGAAGCCGCGCATGCCGGACAGGACGTTGTCGCCGAGGACCTTGGCCTGGCGCAGCGCGTGCTGGGCGTTGGGCGGGCACCAGGCGTTCTCGTTGCCGGCCTTGCGGCCGACGACGTCCGGGACCTGGGCGTTGTCGCCGGCGGCCCAGATGTAGTCGGTGCCCTGGACCTGGAGGGTCTCGGAGGTGTCGACGTGGCCGCGCGGGCCCAGCGGCAGGCCGAAGCGGGCCAGGGCCGGGTTGGGCTTGACGCCCGCGGTCCACACGATCGTGTTGGAGTCGACCTCGAGGCCGTTCTTCAGCACGACGTGGCCGTCGACGCAGGAGTCCATGGAGGTCGAGAGGTAGATCTCGACGCCGCGGCTCTCCAGGTGCTTCTTGCCGTACTCGCCGAGCTTGGGACCGACCTCGGGGAGGATCTTGTCGGCGGCGTCGACGAGGATGAAGCGCATGTCCTCGCGCTTCACGTTGGGGTAGTACTTGGCGGCGTCGCGCGCCATGTCCTCGACCTCGCCGATCGTCTCGGCGCCGGCGAAGCCGCCACCGATGAAGACGAAGGTCAGCGCCTTGCGGCGGATCTCCTCGTCCTTCGTCGAGTCGGCCTTGTCGAGCTGCTCGAGGACGTGGTTGCGCAGGCCGATGGACTCCTCGATGCCCTTCATGCCGATGCCGTTCTCGGCGAGGCCGGGGATCGGGAAGGTGCGCGAGACAGCGCCGAGCGCGATCACCAGGTAGTCGAAGGGCAGCTCGTACGCCTCGCCGACGAGCGGCGCGATCGTGGCCACCTTGCGGTCCTGGTCGATCGTGGTGACACGGCCGGTGAGAACCTCCGCCTTGGGCAGGACGCGGCGCAGCGGCACCACGACGTGGCGCGGCGAAATGCTGCCGGCGGCTGCTTCAGGAAGGAAGGGCTGGTACGTCATGTACGAGCGCGGGTCGACGACCGTGACGGTCGCCTCGCCATACCGCATCTTCTTGAGAATGCGGCGCGCCGCGTACAGGCCGACGTACCCACCGCCTACTACGAGGATCCGTGGACGCTCCGTGGTGCTCATGATTCGAGTATCCAGCACTCTCCCACGGGGTGCTCGTGAGCCCCTTCACAAGGCACGAAAGGGGGTCTGCTACACTCCGCCGCCCCCGTGATGGACGCCATACCCCCGCAAGGGAACCGCAACAACCCGGCGGGCGTTGAGCACCCCCGCTGAACTGGCCTTGGGGCGCTCAGGACGACTGAACCACTGCCCGGCCGCCCCCCACATAAGGCTCTCTTTAACACGGCCGAAACCGGATGGTTTCCCACCGCCAACCCCCCGGAGGGCCCGAAAGAGGGGCCGAAGGCCCCCTTCCGAGGCTCCGCGGCCGTTTTTTCATGTGAAGGATTTCACGAACATTTCCCGAGGGGCTGTCCAGGGGGCGTCCGGTACGTCCGTTAAGGGCCGGTAGCGTCAGCACCGGCCATGCCCCAACGGGCATGACAGCACCCGAGGAACCGGGAGGGAGCGGCACCGTGCGAGAGACCTGGGACACCGTCGAGCGGCTCGTCGAATGGCTCGACGCCGAGAGCGCCACCATGCCACCGGACATGGTCCGGCTGCTGCGCGTGCTGAAGATCAGCGAGGAAGCCGGCGAGGTCGCCGAGGCGATCCACGGCGTCACCGGCTCGAACCCGCGCAAGGGCGACAGCCACACATGGGACGACGTGCAGTCGGAACTGTGCGACGTGATCCTCACGAGCATGGTCGCGCTCCGGACGATCACCCCGGAAGCGGCGAAGGTGTTCGCGAAACGCCTCGCGCACGTCGCCGAACGCTCCCTCGACCGCTAACGAAGGCCACCGGCGCCACCGGCCGCCCCCCTCGGACCTACCCGAGCCTGCCGACGCGAACCGCCTCGACGAAGCCGCGGATCTGCCGGTGGCCGAACAGGAGCGCGGGCCCTGTGGGGCGCTTGCTGTCCCGCACCGCGATCACTTCCTCTCCCCCGCCCACGATGCCGATCTCCACACAGTCGGACACCGCCCCGGACGCTCTCGCCTTCCACCACCGCGCGGGAAGTATCGAGGCGTCGTCAACGTGGGTCATGCCGTCTTCCTTATCTCTGCGATGCGCTCGGCGGATGCCTCCGGCGCAAGCGCCGCAGCGCTCAGTCGTTCGAAGGCGCTCTGATACACCGCTACCTCTTGGCCGTCCTCGACGTAAAGGCCGGACGTCAGACTCTCGATGTGCACGACGTCAAGGTCGCTGTGATCGGCGAACCCCAGCAGGGAAAACGACCCCATCTGCCCCACATGCGGTGGGACACCGGCAGGCAGTACCTGAATGGTGATGTTCGGGCGGCGGCTCACCGTGAGGAGACGAGTGAGCTGGTCGCGCATCACGTCGTCTTCGCGGCACTTCGTGTGGAGCGCGCTCTCGCCGATGACGACGCGCAGGTCGAGCGGGCGCTCGCGTGAGGTGAGGATCGACTGACGAGCGAGGCGCACCTCGACGAGCGCGTCGACCTTGTCCTCGACGGCCGCCGACGTGGCAGTACTGCTGATGATCTCGCGGGCGTACTCGGCGGTCTGGAGCAGGCCCGGAATCGCGCCCATCTGCCACGACCGCACCGAGGCCGCCTCGGCCTCCAAGGAGATCAAGTCTTCGTACACCGGGGACAGCACACCCCGGTACGAGTGCCACCAGCCGCGGGCAGAGCCTTCGTTGGCGAGGGCGAGCAGCGCCGCGCAAAGCTCATCGTCGTCAACTCCGTAGAGAGCGAGCAACATCTTGACGTCGACGGGTTTCGCCGGCGTGCGCGCCGTCTCGAGGCGACTCAGTTTCGCGACGGTGATCCTGCCGCCGGCCCTCGCGGCGACCTCTTCGAGCGTCAGTCCCAGACCGTCGCGGAGTGCTCGCGGTTTCGTCCCCAGCCTGCGGCGACGCACGGTCGGTGGCTCAACTTGCCCTCCATCATCGCGTTCTGTCGGCCAGTCTGCCGCCTGTTCGTCGGCCAGCCCAGAGGGGATTTTGCATGGCGATCAGGCACTCGCAGGCACTCCCGCAGGCTCCCGAGAACCGCAAGCCCGACGATCCTGGCCACATCGGACACCACTTGGTCGGCAGGGTGGTGCACGACGCCGACACAGGACGCCTCGGCAAGGTCATGGACAAGGTCGGGCCGCGCTATCAACTGCGCCGACTCGATGGCGGGCGTGAATGGGAGGCGAAGGGCGACTCCCTCGAAGTCGTCGCCCCACTGCGGTGCAAATACATCGCCAGACTCAAGGACGAGCGCAGGAAAGCGCTGGAAGCCGGCCACTCCGACGCCGCCCACCTGCTCACCGTGGCCATGTGTCGCCACCTCCGGGTGATGCACCCATGAGCCGGCTTCGGCGCCTCCTTCGCCAGATCTGGCATATCGCGCGGCCGACACCACCGCCTTCGGAGATTCCCGAGGCGCCGCTGCCACCGCCCGCGCCACCGGCGAGACGCCTCACGTGGGCCGAGGCGGTCGGGCCGTTCTTCTCCCCGCCTGCCATGCCGGACCCGGACCTTCCGGCCGCCGTCCGTCGCCACTACGCGCCCGTGGTGTGCCCGGCCTGCCAGCAGCAGACCACCCAATAGTGGCGATCCGCCACCCCGGCCCCGGCCGCGCCCCTACGATCCGGGACCACGCACCCGCACCCCACCCCTGGACCCCTGTCCGGTCGCCACCTCACAGCAGTGAGGGCGGTCGACGGCCGGGCAGGCGCACGTGCCCATCCGAACGAGCGAAAGGGTACAAAGTGAATATTCAGTTCGTAACCGCCGTCGACGGCGGGCGCGGCAAGGACGAAGGGGAAGGGGACGGGCACCCCGGGCAGCCGTGGACGCCGCCGGCCGAGCCGCCGTCCCCCGACGACGGTAGCCCCGAGGGAGACGGGGCCCACCGCAAGTGACGTTCAAACCGCAGTCGGAGCGCCCCGGCCGACAGGAGCTGGGGCGCGTCCTCTTCGAGACGAAGGCGATGTCGTCGGACTGGGCGCCGACGTTCGCCGCGGTGGACCGGGCCGCCTTCCTGCCCGATCTGATCTGGCCGTGGGACATGGAGACCGGTACGAGCGTCGCCGTCGACCGGACCGCCGATCCCGACGGCTGGTACGCGGCCGTGGACAGCGACCAGCCCATCGTCACCCAGTGGGACGACGGCGAGCACTCCGGCACCGCGCCGGGGCGCGTGTCGACAAGCTCGTCGTCCGCGCCGTCCGTGAACTACGGGCTGTTTCAGGATCTGAGCGCGGACGAGGGCATGAACGTGCTGGACGTGGCCACCGGGACGGGCGAGACCGCCGGGGCCCTGTACCACCGCTGCGTGGGGTCACGCGGGCGCGGGCACGGGCGCGTCACCACGATCGAGATCGACCGCACGGTGTCCATGCGGGCCCGCGAGCGGCTGTGCGCGGCCGGGCTGTACCCGGACGTGGTCGACGGCGATGGGTTCAAGGGCTACGCGGATCACGGGCCGTACGACCGCATCCTCGCCACCGTGGGACTCCGGGAATCCCCGGGGGCGTGGCTGTCTCAGATCCGCAGGGGCGGGATCATCGTCGCCCCATGGGGCACGCACTACAGCAACGCGGACGCCGTGGTCCGTCTGAAGGCAAACGGCGGAATCGCGCTCGGCCACTTCACCCGCCCCGTCGAGTTCATGAAGATCCGGTCCCAGCGTTCGCCCCGCCGACCGCACGCGGAATACGTTCCGGCGGGCACGTTCGACAGCGCGGACACCTCCGCCACAGCGGTCACCGAGTCCGAGTTCATCACCGGTCGGTACACCGCCCTCCCGTTCGCCCTCGGCCTCCGCGTGCCGCACTGCGTCCAGGCCGTGGCCGACGCCCGTGACGGCGCGCGTCCCGTGTGGTTCTACGGGCTGGGCGACCGCTCCTGGGCCTGCGTGATGTTCCGGGACGGGGAAGAGACCCGCGTCTGGCAGTCGGGCCCGCGCCGGCTGTGGGACGACGTGGAAGCCGCCTTCCGGTGGTGGCGGAAGCAGGGCAGGCCCACACATGACCGCTTCGGGCTCACCGTGACCCCGGACGGGCAAGAGGCGTGGCTCGACACGCCGGGCGACTCCTGGCCGGTGTGAAGCGCCTCACGCAGGTCGCCGGGCGCTCCCTCGGCCGCCAGGCGTCCTACTTCCGGCACAGGGCCGTGGACAGCACCTTCAGCGCCGCCGCGTCGGCCTTCGGGCCCTTGAAGGTGTCCATGTTGAGGGCGAGCGTGATCTGGCGACGGCCGTCGGCCGTCGTGAAGCTGAAGGTGTTGTAGCCGGGGACGCTGCCGGTGTGGCCCCACACCGGCTTCTCCCCGGGGCAGTAGCCCGAGTTGCTCTCCAGGCCCAGGCCGTACTTCCGGCTCTCGCCGCGGTCCGTGTCGTGGAGGGTGTTCATCTCGCGCCACAGGTGGGACGGGAGCAGCTTGCCGCCGGACAGGGCGCGGTAGAAGCGGTTGAGGTCGGCGGTGGTGGAGACGATGTTGCCGGGGCCCCAGAAAGCCGTGGGGCTGAAGCCGGTGAAGTCGGTCGTGGTCGTCTCGCCGGGGAGCCGCTCGTATCCGTTCAGATGGCGGCCGGGCACGTGCGACGACGTGGGGACGGAGGTCCCGGTGAGGTGGAGCGGGCGCACGATGCGCCGGTCGATCTCCTGGGGCAGGGTGTGGCCCGTCGACTTCTCGATCAGCATGGCGAGGACGACGTAGTTGGTGTTGGAGTACGCCCACTTGCCGGGCTCGCCGGGGTCGAAGGCGCGGGGCTCCTTCACCGCCATGTCCACCAGCTCGCGCGGGGTGTAGTGGGAGTGCTGGGCGGCCCGTATCGGGTCCGGCTTCCGCAGGAGGACGTCGGTGTAGTTGGGCAGACCGCTGGTGTGATCGAGCAGCTGTCGCACGGTGACGGGCGCGCCGTTCGAGCCGTCGGGCACGAGGCCGGGCAGGTGGCGCCCGATCGGGTCGTCCAGACCGACCTCGCCCTCGGCCACGAGCTGGAGTACGACCGTGGCGACGAAGCTCTTGGTCACGCTGCCCGCCCGGAACCGGTCCCCGGCCTGCGCCCGCCGACCGTCCACCAGATCGGCGACACCACTGCTCCCCCGCCAGACGCCGCCCTCGTCCCGTACCTCGGCGATCGCTCCGGGCACGCCCTCGGCCACGACGCCGTCCAGCGCCCGCTGGAGGCCGGCGCGGTCGGCGCCCCGGGCGGCGGGCGTGGCGGCGACGGCCGGGACGGCCGCGGGGACGAGGGCCGCTGCGGCGAGCAGGGCGGAGACGGCGACGGTACGGCGGCGCATGGTCGAGACCTCTCGGTAAGGGGTGACGCACCGTCAACCTATGCCGCCGCCCCCTCCCTTTCGATCATGATCAAGGATGATCGTCGGGCTTCCGTCCCCTAGGGTCTACGCGACGCTCCACGCGATGCCGTCGAGGATGTCGTGCTCGCTCACGACGACCTCCTCGGCGCCCACGCGCTCCATCACGCACTGGAGGATCAGCGCGCCCGCGGCGATGACGTCGACGCGGCCGGGGTGGAGGACCGGGATCGCGGTGCGCTCCTCGTGAGTGGAGGTGAGGAGGCGGGCGGTGATGTCCTGGACGCGGGCGAGGGGGATGCGCGCGTGGTGGATGGCGGTGGAGTCGTACTCGGCCAGGTCGAGGGCGATGCCCGCGACCGTGGTGACCGAGCCGGCCAGGCCCACGAGCGTGCGGGCCTCGGTGAGCGGGACGCTCTGCCCGGCGAGGTCGAGGGCGGCCTCGACGTCGGCCCGTATGGCGGCGATCCGGTCGGCGGCCGGCGGGTCGGAGACCACGCCGTCCGTCACGAGGTGACGCTCCGTCATCCGCACGCAGCCCACGTCCACGCTGCGCGCGGCCCGGACGTGGTCCTCGCCGACGACGAACTCGGTCGAGCCGCCGCCGATGTCCACGACGAGGAACGGCTTCGCCAGGTCCGCGCGGCCCACGAGCTCCTTGGTGGCGCCGGTGAAGGAGAACTCGGCCTCCTGGTCACCGCTGATCACCTCGGGCTCCACGCCCAGGATGTCCTTGACGCCGCGCACGAACTCCTCGCGGTTGGAGACGTCCCGGGAGGCGGACGTCGCCACGAAGCGCACCCGCTCCGCACCCAGGTCCTTGACGACCTCCGCGTACTCCCGGCAGGCGGCGAACGTGCGCTCCAGCGCCTCCGGCGCGAAGCGGCCCGTGCGGTCCACGCCCTGGCCGAGGCGGACGATCGTCATCCGGCGGTCGAGCTCCACGAGTTCGCCCGTGGCCGGGTCGCAGTCGGCCACCAGCAGCCGGATGGAGTTCGTGCCGCAGTCGACGGCGGCGACGCGGGTCACGCGCAGCCCTCCTCACCGGCGCACGGGTTCACGCACGGGCCCTTGCTCCACCACTCCGGCAGCAGCGCGATGGCCTCGTCGCCGAAGGGGTTCACGCCGGGGCCGGCCGCCAGCGAGTGGCCGACCAGCACGTGGAGGCACTTCACGCGGTCCGGCATGCCGCCGGCGCTGGGGAAGCCCTGCAGGACCTCGATGGCGTCGCGGCGCGCGATGTAGTCCTCGTGGGCGGCCCGGTAGGCGGCGGCCAGCTCCGGGTCCGTCGCCAGCCGGTCCTGCATCTCCTTCATCAGACCCGAGCCCTCGAGGGTGCCGATCGCGGACGCGGCCCGGGGGCAGGTCAGGTAGTAGAGGGTGGGGAACGGCGTGCCGTCCTCCAGGCGCGGCGCCGTCTCGACCACGTCGGGGTTGCCGCAGGGGCAGCGGTGCGCGATGGAGCGCAGTCCGCGCGGCGGGCGGCCCAGCTGCTCCTTGAACGCGGCGATGTCCGCGTCCGTCGGCTCGGTGGGCTCGGTCTTCGGAGGAGGCGTGTCCATGTGCTCGCTCGTGCTCGATCGGTCGGGTGCGTGAAGTCGGGTGCGTGAAGTAATGGGTGCGTGGGCTCCGGTCAGCGGTGGGCGTCGGAGGTGTCCACGTCGTCGAAGAGGTTGCTGTACCAGGGGCGGTCGGCGGCGCCCTGGTCCTTGTGGCGCCCGCCGTCGGCGCTGCCGTCCACCACGGTGTACCCGGTCTCGCCGGGGCGTACGAAGTGGAGGTGCTCGCGCGCCAGCTGCTCCACGTACGCGGGGTCCTCCAGGCGGGCCTTCTCCTCGTGCAGCCGCTTGACCTTCTCGCGCGCCTGCTCCGTCCGGTGCCGCTGGTCGGCGATGTCCGAGCGCTGGGTGACCCACTGGCGCATGGGGTAGGCGAGGGCGACGACGAGCGAGCAGACGACGAGCGCGAGGAGCGCCGCGCGACCGGTGAGCCGGGAGCGGCGCTGCGGGCGGGCGCGGTAGACCCGGGCCGCGGTCGGCCCCTGGACCAGCGCCGTGCCCAGCGCCTTGAGCCTGGTCGCGGTGGAGAACCGGTCCGCGCCCACGTCGCCTCCCCTGGAGAGTCCGTTACGAACGTACGTCCCCGGACACGGTACGGGACCGCGACCGGGGACGTACGGAGACTGGCGAGAAGGTCAGCCCTTGAGGCTCAGCCCTCGCTGTGCCTTTCGGGCTCAGCCCTTGAAGCGCGGGAAGGCGCTGCGGCCGGCGTAGACCGCGGCGTCGTCGAGGATCTCCTCGATGCGCAGGAGCTGGTTGTACTTGGCGACGCGCTCGGAGCGGGCCGGGGCGCCGGTCTTGATCTGGCCGCAGTTGGTGGCGACGGCCAGGTCGGCGATGGTGACGTCCTCGGTCTCGCCGGAGCGGTGGGACATCATGCACTTGAAGCCGTTGCGCTGGGCCAGCTCGACGGCGTCGAGGGTCTCGGTCAGCGAGCCGATCTGGTTGACCTTGACCAGGAGGGCGTTGGCGGAGCCCTCCTCGATGCCGCGGGCGAGGCGCTCGGGGTTGGTGACGAACAGGTCGTCACCGACGAGCTGGACCTTGGTGCCGAGCTGGTCGGTGATGGTCTTCCAGCCGGCCCAGTCGTCCTCGAACAGCGGGTCCTCGATGGAGACGAGCGGGTACGCCTCGACGAGCTCGGCGTAGTACTCGGTCATCTCGGCCGCGGTGCGGTCCTTGCCCTCGAACTTGTAGACGCCGTCCTTGTAGAACTCGGAGGCGGCCACGTCGAGCGCGAGCGCGATGTCCTGGCCGGGGGTGTAGCCGGCCTCCTTGATGGCCTCGAGGATGAGGTCGAGGGCCTCGCGGTTGGAGCCCAGGTTCGGGGCGAAGCCGCCCTCGTCGCCGAGGCCGGTGGACAGGCCGCGGCCCTTCAGGACCTTCTTGAGGGTGTGGTAGACCTCGGTGCCCCAGCGCAGGGCCTCGGAGAAGGACTCCGCGCCGATCGGCGCGATCATGAACTCCTGGATGTCCACGTTGGAGTCGGCGTGCGAGCCGCCGTTCAGGATGTTCATCATCGGAACGGGCAGCAGGTGCGCGTTCGGGCCGCCGAGGTAGCGGAAGAGCGGCAGGTCGGACGCCTCGGAGGCGGCGTGCGCGACGGCCAGGGAGACGCCGAGGATGGCGTTGGCGCCCAGGGAGCCCTTGTTCTCGGTGGCGTCCAGGTCGAACATGGCCTGGTCGATCAGGCGCTGCTCGGTGGCGTCGTAGCCGACGAGCTCCGGGCCGATCTGCTCGATGACGGCGAGGACGGCCTTCTCGACGCCCTTGCCGAGGTAGCGCTTGGGGTCGCCGTCGCGAAGCTCGATGGCCTCGAAGGCGCCGGTGGAGGCGCCGGACGGTACGGCGGCACGGCCCGTGGAGCCGTCGTCGAGGCCGACCTCGACCTCGACCGTGGGGTTGCCTCGCGAGTCGAGGATCTCGCGAGCTACGACGACGTCGATGGACGGCACGAGGGTCTCCTTCGTGGGTGTCTGGAGTTCTGCACCACGAGCCTAACGGGCCCCGGAGCGTGCGCCCGCCCTTGCCCTGTCACCCGGGCCGAAAATTGGCACAAACGCCGAGATCCCCGGACGAATCGTCGGTGTGTTCGCTCAACGAGGACGGGAAATCCGCCGGCAGAACGAGCGGAGCCCCGCTCCGATGCGGCTCGGGGGGAAGTCGCATCGGAACGGGGCGGTCGCTCGGCCGGCCGGGGTCGTCACCGGCCCCGGCCGGCCCTCGCTCAGCGCAGGTGGAGCTGCTGGCCCGGGAAGATCACGTCCGCGTCGGGGACGATCTTCTTGTTGAGCTCGTGGAGCTTCTGCCAGCCGCCCTGGACCTTCTGGGACACGGCGATGGTCGCGAGGGTGTCGCCGGCCTTCACCTGGTACTCGCCGTCGCCCTTCTGGACGGTCCGCGGGGCGGTCTGCTTCGGCGCCGGGGCCTCGTCGTCGGAGTCGTCCGACTGCTGGACCGCCTTGCTGCTGTGCTGCTGCGGCGCGGCCTGGCGCTTGCTGCGGTCGGCGTGGGACTGGGCCTTGCCGTAGGCGCCGGAGGCGGACTTCGTGGACTTCTTCGCGACGTAACCGCCGTCGGAGTCGTCCGTGTCGACGTTCGCCTTGGCGCCGCCACTGGTCAGGCCGCCCGCGCCGGCGCAGCCCCAGGCACCCGGGCCCTGCATGGCGAGCAGGCGCTCGGCGGTGGCGATCTGCTGGGACTTGGTGGCCAGGTCGGCGCGCGGGGCGTACTGCCCGCCACCGGCGGCCTTCCAGGAGGACTGCGAGAACTGCAGGCCGCCGTAGTAGCCGTTGCCGGTGTTGATGTGCCAGTTACCGCTGGACTCGCATTCGGCGACCTTGTCCCACGTGGAGACGGAGGCGGCGTTGGCGGAGGTCGCGACCATCAGAGGGGCTGCGACAGCCGCGCCGGTGACGCCGGCGAGCGTGACGATGCGGACGGCCTTGGACGGACGACGGTGCTTGCCCTTGGACATGAGTCGGTTTCCTCACCGACGCCTACGAGGTGAGCTGTCGGGTTCGGGCTGTGAGTTCGCCCGGCCCGGTGCGCTTTCGCGTTCCGGGCTTCACCCCTAGCCGTTCCGCTCCTTCAGCCATGTGGCCTTGGGACCGTTCCGGCGACCTACCTTGGTTCCCCCGCTCCTGCCTACGGCGCTTGCGCGACGACTCCCCCGGCCGCCGGCAGGATTCGGCGTGCGGCCGTGGTGCTCGCGGTGGCGAGCGGTGACGACGGTAATCACAGGCGGCCGACGGGTTCAAACCCCACTTTTCAGCCACCAGCGGCCCGAGTTACCCCCGGAAACCTGACGTTTCCGCAGGTGAGAGGCCATTCGAGCAAATCGGATTCGAGGCATCCGACGCTCCGTCAACGAGACCCATGTCTCACTTTCGACTGGAACGGACATTCGCCTCGAACCGGAGCGCTACTTACGGATGTCAAGCTTCTGACCAGGGCGGATAAGGTCCGGATCAGAGCCGACCAGTTTCTCGTTCTTCTGATACAGCGTCTGCCAGCCTCCGGTGACCGAGTGTTGCTCGGCGATCTCTGACAGGTTGTCACCGGGCCGCACGGTGTAGTCGTTGGCGGCCGGCAGCTCCGCCCGGCTCTCGCCGCCCCGGGAGGGCCGCTGAGCATCGCCGGAAGGTGACGGGTCGGCACGGTGACGGCCCGTTCCGGCAGTCGCCCCGGTGTCGCCGGGAAGCGGTGAACCGGAAGGCGAGGTTCCTGTTCCCGGGGTGTCCGGGGGCGTGTTCGCCGGGGTGTTCGAAGGGGTGCCGACCGGGGCGGTGGGGATGGCGGTCGGATCGGCCGACGCGCCGGGGCTCGTACCCGTCGTCGGCTGTCCCGACGGGTCCTTGCGGTGCTTGCCGCCGGCCGTGTCCGGGGACGGGCTCGTGGAAGCGGAGGGGGTGCCGGAGGAGCCCGTCGTGGGCGAACCGGACGAGGAGGGCGCGGGCTTGGGCGACCCGGAGGCGGCGTCGGACGGCGCGGGCGACGTGCGCTCGGAAGCGGGCTGGTTGCCGCGCCCGGGCGTACGGGGACGGCTCTGCTCCGGCGCGGCGGAGGACGACCCGTCGCCCGGGTCCACCTCGGGCGCCTTGTCGTCGCCCCGGTCCGCCTCGCCGGCCAGGCCCGAACTCACCGCGCAGGTCCGCCAGGTGTCGGCGCCCTCCGCCTTGAGGATCCGCTCGGCCACGGCTATCTGCTGGGACCGGCTGGCCAGGTCGGGGCGCGGCGCGTACGCGATGCCGCCGTACTGCTCCCACATCTGCTGGGTGAGCTGGAGGCCGCCGTGGAGGCCGTTGCCGTTGTTGGCGCTCCACATCCCTCCGCTCTCGCACTGGGCGACCTTGTCCCAGGTACCCGCGTCGGCGGCGACGGCGGAGCCGGTCGCCAGCAGCGGCAGGGCCGCGCTGGAGGCCGTCACCCCCGCCGCGACCACGATGGCGGGTATCTGACGGGGACGGCGATGTCTACCGGATCCTGAGAGCATGGGCGGGCCTCTCGCGTAGGCGGCTTTCGATTGGTCGCAGACCATAGCGAGGGCTTCCGCGAGTCACAAGCCGATGTAGCGGAGGTCACGCGCCGATAACCACCGTTTGACCGGGCGTCACACCGCGCGGCTTTTGGGCGTGAACTCCACGGGCAAAGTACGCAATCCACGCATGATCAGGCCGCCGCGCCAGCGCAGGTCCTCGGGTTCGGCGGCGAGGGACAGATCGGGCAGCCGGCGCAGCAGCGTGGCGATCGCGGCCTGTCCTTCGAGGCGGGCGAGGGGCGCGCCGAGGCAGTAGTGGATGCCGTGCCCGTAGCCCAGGTGCTGGTTGTCGCGCCGGGACAGATCCAGGGTGTCGGGGTCGGCGAAACGCTCCGGATCCCGGTCGGCGGCGGCCAGAACGGCCAGGACGGGGTCGCCCTCGGCGATGCGCTGCCCGCCCAGTACCAGGTCCCGGGTGGCGAACCGCCAGGTGGCGAGCTCGACCGGGCCGTCGTAGCGCAGCAGCTCCTCGACGCCCGTGGCGAGGAGGCTCTCGTCGCCCTCGGCGAGGGCCCGCTGGAGCCGGGCGCGCTGCTCCGGGTGGCGCAGCAGCGCGTAGGTTCCGTTACCGATCAGGTTCACAGTTGTTTCAAAACCGGCGAACAAGAGGATGAAGGCCATGGCCGCGGCCTCGTTCTCGGTGAGGTGCTCGCCGTGGTCGCTCGCCCGGATCAGACCGGAGATGAGGTCCTCGCCGAGGTCCTCGCGCTTGCGGTGGATGAGCTCCGCGAGGTACGTCCGCATCTTCTTCACCGAGCGGGCCACCCCGCCGCGCGGCCCGCCGCCGTGGCGGATCATCATTCCCGCCCAGTCCCGGAAGTCGTCCTGGTCCTCGCGCGGGACGCCGAGCATGTCGCAGATGGCGTAGATGGGGAGGGGAAAGGCGAACTCGTGGATGAGATCGGCCTCCCCCTTCTCCATGAAGCCGTCGATCAGCTGGTCGGTGAGCTCCTGGACGCGGGGGGCGAACTCGGCGACCCGGCGCGGGGTGAACGCCTTGGACACCAGCCGGCGCAGCCGGGTGTGGTCCGGCGGGTCGATGTTGAGCAGGTGCGTCATCAGATTGGCGCTGCGTTCGCCGGGGATGCCGACCTTGCCCTTGCCGTGGGCGGTCTCGGAGTGGTGCACGGGGTTCTTCGACAGCCGCTGGTCGGCGAGCGCCTGCCGGGCGTCGGCGTACCGGGTGACCAGCCATGCCTCGACACCGCTGGGCAGCTCCGTGCGGTGCACGGGGGCGTGCTCGCGCAGCCAGGCGTACGCCGGGTAGGGGTCGGAGGCGAACTCCCAGGTGAAGAGCGGTGGGGCGGGGGGCGTGTGATTCTCGTGCACGCCCCGACGCTACCTACCCGGCGCCACCCGGGCGCCACCTGGCCGCCGGGCACCGTCCAGCCGGGCGCCGTAGAGCCGGGCGCCGTCTAGTGGTGGCCACCGCCGCCGCTGCCGAAAGCGCCGCTGCTGCCGGGGTCCCACTTCTTCCGCTCCTCGGAGAGCTCCTCGGGGTGGGCGGGCGGGTTCTTCATCTCATGCGGAAGGACACGCTCCCCGTCGGCCTCCGGGTGGAGTTCGTCCGGCTCGTGGTGCTCCGTGACGTACCCGACCGCCTCCTCGTCGTGGGCGTGCCCGGGGCCGTGGTTCGGCGAGGTGGGCCCCCGTTCGTGCTCCTGCCGGGTCTGCCAGGCGCCCTGGCGGCGCTGCGGCTGGCTCGGCGGCGGGGGCTCCCGGTCGCGGACCCTGCGGCCGACGACGATGGCGCCGATCAGGATGGCGACGACGAAGAGCCCCACGATGAAGGGGGCGATCCCGCCGAGCTGAGGGGGAGCGGCGAAGTCCATGGGAACGGTGCGCATGGGACTCGGGTACCCGTCGGCCGCCCCCTCAAGACCGCCACTGAGCCGAACGGGTGAGCGAGCGCCCCGTCCGCGCTACTCCGGAGCCCCGGCCCGGGCCTCCTCGGCGGCCCGGATCGCGTCACGGTACGTCCGCGCGGCGGCCCGCAGCGCGGTCTCCGGCTCGACGCCCGCCGCCTCCGCCCGTACCGCCAGGGCCAGCAGCTCGTAGCCGACGCCCTCCCCCTCCGGCAGGGCCACCGCCAGCCGCTCGTGGCGGGCCCGGGAGGCCAGCTTCGCGGCCAGCGCCAGGGCCGGCTGGCCCAGCGGCACGCCCTCGGTGACCGACTCCCGGCGCTTCTCGTCGGCCTTCGTCCGCATCCAGTGCGCCTTGACCTCCTCCGGCGTCTCGGCGGACTCCTCCCCGAAGACGTGCGGGTGGCGGTGGATGAGCTTGTCGACGATCCCGGCGGCGACGTCGTCGACGGAGAACGGCTCGTCCGGGTCGTCCTGGGCGATCCGGGCGTGGAAGACGACCTGGAGCAGGACGTCGCCCAGCTCCTCCCGGAGCGCCTCCCGGTCACCGGTCTCGATGGCCTCCAGGAGCTCGTACATCTCCTCCAGCCCGTACTTCGCCAGGTCCTCGTGGGTGCGGATCCCCGTCCACGGGCAGGACACCCGGATCCGGTCCATCACCTGCACCAGGTCGAGCAGCCGGGCGCCGGGCAGGTCGTACGAGCCGGGGAGCAGCTCCAGCGCGGGCATCGACTCCCGGCCGGAGCCGGCCAGCCGGGCCAGCCCGTCGGTGAGGGCCGACTCGCCCTCGGCGGAGGTGAGCACCACGACGGTGCGCCCGCCCGCCGCGCAGTAGTCGACGAGCTCCCGCGCCGCCGGCGCCGCGTGCTCGACCACGACGCCGGCCTCCCCCAGATACGGCAGCTGGGGGTGGCCGGCGTCGGCGCACAGCACCCGGTCGGCGGCGCGCAGCGTCTGCCACGCCGGCCAGGACAGCAGACCGGGGGCGACCCGGTGGCTGGTGGTCAGCAGGACGATACGGCCGAGGGGCTCGCCCCCGGGGGCCTCGGCGGGGGCGTTCACGGAATCATTCGCACGGCGGTCGGTCACACGGCCGAGCCTAGGCGCTCCGCTGGAAGCCCGGTACGTCGACTGCGGGTGCGTCGTGGCTGGTCGCGCAGTTCCCCGCGCCCCTTACGGGGCCTCAGGCCGGCTGTTCAGCTGCGCGCAGCCAGGGCTCCTGGACGGGCCGGGCCGTGCCGCGCTTGGCGTCCCACGTGCCGTAGCGCGGATTGACGTCGACGCGCAGCGCCTCGGACGTCCTCATCAGCGTGTCGACGGTACGGGCCTGGCCCAGCTTCTTCTCCAGCTTGGCCCGGACGAGCCCGGCCGACAGCTCCTGGTCGACCTGGTCGGGGGCGATCCCCGCCGCGAGGAACCGGCTGTCGACCGCCGCCGCGCCGCCGAGCAGCTTCTCGACCTCCTCCCGGCGCTCCTGGAGCTCCCGCCGGGTGACGTCGACGCCGTTGTCCCGGCCGGCGGCCTCGATGACCCGGTACTGGATCAGCCGCACCAGGGTGTCCTGGCTGAGCCGGGCGCTGCTCGCCAGCAGCTGCCGCCCCTGCGGCGCGGACCGTTGCGCCTCCCGCACGTCCGCCACCTGGCTCTGGAGCTGGGCGACCGTGATCCGGTCCTTGCCCACCACGGCGGCGGCACCGGGGTGCGGAGTGGATCCGCAGCCGGTGAGCAGGGGCGCGGCGGCGAGCAGCCCGGCGGCGGAGACGGAGAGCGCTGTCCTGCGGCGGATCATGAAGCCTCCCGGCGACGAAAGATCGTGCGACATGCGTGGGCAGGGGCGTTGAGCAGGGGCGGGGCGGACCCCGCGACGTGCGGTCCATCGGCCTGGCGTTGATCGATGGTAGGCAGTCCGCGTGGCCCGAGCCACTGATTCGGCCAACGATTCGCGGTCCGCCGGGATGCGCGAACGCTCCCGGCGCGCGACGGCATCGTGACGCCCGCCGCCGAGGACGCATACTTCAAGACCAGCGGAGCGCACGGACCGCAAGAAACCCGGCTGAAGCCGGCCAAGGGGCCCGAAGGCCCTTGACGAGCAGGAAGAGAGAGGACCGCCCATGGACTCGGCCACCGCCGACGTGTCGGCAGCAGGCCACAGCCCGGCCGAGGCCGCACCAGCCGGCCGCCGCCCCCCGTCCGCCCGGCTGCGCGCACCGGGACTGGACCCCTACTGGCTGGGCGCCGTCCTGTTCGTCCTCTACACCGCCCTGTCCGTCAGCCGTCATCTGCGGATGCTCACCATGTCCTGGGACCTGGGCATCTTCGAGCAGGCGATACGCGCCTACGCCCACTTCCGGGCGCCCATAGCCGACCTCAAGGGCCCCGGCACCAACGTCCTCGGCGACCACTTCAGCCCCGTCACCGCGCTGATCGCCCCGCTCTACCGCGTCTTCCCCACGCCCATCACCCTGCTCGTGGTCCAGGCCGCGCTGTTCGCGCTGTCGGCCGTGCCCGTCACCCGGCTCGCCGCCCACCTCCTCGGCCGCGGCCGGGGCCTCGCCATCGGCATCGCCTACGGCCTGTCCTGGGGAGTCCAGCGCGCCGTCGAATTCGACTTCCACGAGATCGCCTTCGCCATGCCGCTGCTGGCCTTCTCCCTGGAGGCGCTGGTCCGCCGGCGGTGGACGGCCGCGGTGCTCTGGGCCGCGCCCCTGGTCCTGGTCAAGGAGGACCTCGGCGTCACGATCGCGACCATCGGCGCGGTGATCATCGTCCGGCTGCGCGGCACGGGCCGCGACCCCCGGGCCACGGCCCTGGCCACCGGACTGGTCACCTTCGGGCTCGCGGCCACCGCCCTCGCCCTCGGCGTGATCATCCCCGGCTTCAACAGCAGCGGCTCCTACGACTACTGGAACAAGATCGGCGGCGACGCCGGCCCCGCCCCCACCATCCCCCTCGACACCGCCGTCCGCACCCTGGCGTGGACCCTGCTGCCCACCACCGGGCTGCTGGCCCTGCGCTCACCGGTGCTGCTCGTCGCCCTGCCCACCCTCGGCTGGCGGTTCGTCTCCCACGACGACCACTTCTGGGGCACCGACTGGCACTACAGCGCCGTCCTGATGCCCGTCGTCTTCATCGCCCTCACCGACGCGCTCGCCAAGGCGCGCGCCACCGGCCGGCCGTGGCTGCGCCGCTACGCCCACCAGCTGCCCGCGGCCGTCCTCGCCGCGGCCCTCACGCTCACCGCGTCCCTGCCGCTGTACTCCCTGACCATGCCGGACACCTACCGGATACCCGAGAGCGTCAAGGCCACGGAACGCCTCTTCGACCGGATCCCCGACAACGCCACCGTCGAGGCCGACATCACCCCCATAAGCCGGCTCGTCCACCGCTGCCGGGTCTTCTGGACAGGCGGCACCCAGGGCATCGTCCCCGACTACATCGCGCTGCGCATCGGCGACGGCAGGACCGCGAACGATCTGGTCCAGGACGCGCGGACCCGGCATCCGAGGGCCACGTTCACCGTGCTCGGCACGGAGAGCGGCTTCGCCGTCCTGCGGCACGTCGGGTAGGCCGGGGCCCGGCCCCGGCGGCGGCCTTCCGGCGGAGCGCTCCGCCGGAAGCCCGGTACGTCGCCTGCGGGCGCGTCGTGGCTGATCGCGCAGTTCCCCGCGCCCCTTACGGGGCTCTCAGCCCAGGATCGTGGTGAGGAACTCGCCCGTCCACGCGAGGAGCTCGCGGCCGACGAGCGGTTTGCCGCCGATGGGGCGGGTCGCCGGGCGCGGCACCAGGATCTGCTGGGTGGCCGGCTTCATCACCGTGCGCGGGTGGAGTCGCTTGAGCCTCAGCTCCTGGGACTCGCGCAGCTCCACCGGGCCGAAGCGCACGTTGGAGCCCTGGAGGGTGATGTCGGAGACCCCGCAGGCACGGGCGAGCATCCGCAGCCCGGCGACCAGCAGCAGGTTCTCCACGGGCTCCGGCAGCTTGCCGTAGCGGTCGGTGAGCTCCTCGCGGACCGCCTTGATGTCCTCCTCGGAGTTCGCCGAGGCGATGGCCCGGTACGCCTGGAGGCGCAGCCGCTCGCCCGGCGCGTAGTCGTGCGGGACGTGCGCGTCGACCGGCAGCTCGATCTTCACCTCGAGCGGCGCCTCCGCCTCCTCCCCGCCGCCCTCGACCGACGCCCGGTAGTCGGCCACGGCCTCGCCGACCATCCGGATGTACAGGTCGAAGCCGACGCCCGCGATGTGGCCGGACTGCTCGCCGCCGAGGAGATTGCCCGCGCCGCGGATCTCCAGGTCCTTCATGGCGACGTACATGCCCGCGCCCATCTCCGTGTGCTGGGCGATGGTGGCCAGCCGCTCGTGCGCCGTCTCGGTGAGCGGCTTCTCCGGCGGGTAGAGGAAGTAGGCGTAGCCGCGCTCGCGGCTGCGGCCCACCCGGCCGCGCAGCTGGTGCAGCTGCGACAGGCCGAAGTTGTCGCCGCGCTCGACGATGAGGGTGTTGGCGTTGGAGATGTCGATGCCCGACTCGACGATCGTCGTCGAGACCAGCACATCGAACTTCTTCTCCCAGAAGTCGACGACGACCTGCTCCAGCTGGCTCTCGCCCATCTGGCCGTGCGCCGTGGCGATCCGCGCCTCCGGCACGATCTCGCGCAGCCGCGCGGCGGCCCGGTCGATGGACTCCACCCGGTTGTGGATGTAGAAGACCTGGCCCTCGCGGAGCAGCTCGCGCCGGATCGCGGCGCCGATCTGCTTCTGGTCGTACGGCCCCACGAACGTCAGCACCGGGTGCCGCTCCTCCGGCGGGGTGGTGATCGTGGACATCTCGCGGATGCCCGTGACCGCCATCTCCAGGGTGCGCGGGATGGGCGTGGCGGACATCGTCAGCACGTCGACGTTGGCGCGCAGCTTCTTCAGCTGCTCCTTGTGCTCGACGCCGAAGCGCTGCTCCTCGTCGACGATGACCAGGCCCAGGTCCTTGAACTTCGTCTCGGACGAGAACAGGCGGTGGGTGCCGATGACGATGTCGACCGAGCCCTCGCGCAGGCCCTCCAGCACGGCCTTGGCCTCGGTGTCCGTCTGGAAGCGGGACAGCGCCTTCACGGACACCGGGAACTGGGAGTAGCGCTCGGAGAACGTGCCGAAGTGCTGCTGGACGAGGAGGGTGGTGGGCACGAGCACGGCCACCTGTTTGCCGTCCTGCACGGCCTTGAAGGCCGCGCGGACCGCGATCTCGGTCTTGCCGTAGCCGACGTCGCCGCAGACCAGGCGGTCCATGGGGACGGACTTCTCCATGTCCTCCTTGACCTCGGCGATGGTGGTGAGCTGGTCGGGCGTCTCCGCGTAGGGGAAGGCGTCCTCCAGCTCGCGCTGCCAGGGGGTGTCCGGCGCGAAGGAGTGGCCGGGGGCGGCCATCCGGGCCGAGTAGAGCTTGATGAGGTCGGCGGCGATCTCCTTGACGGCCTTCTTGGCGCGCGCCTTGGTCTTCGTCCAGTCGGCGCCGCCCAGCCGGTGGAGGGTGGGGGCCTCGCCGCCCACGTACTTGGTGACCTGCTCCAGCTGGTCGGTGGGGATGTAGAGGCGGTCGCCGGGCTGGCCGCGCTTGGCGGGGGCGTACTCGACGAGCAGGTACTCGCGGGTGGCGCCCTGGACGGTGCGCTGGACCATCTCCAGGTAGCGGCCGACGCCGTGCTGCTCGTGGACGATGTAGTCGCCGGCCTGGAGGGTCAGCGGGTCGATGGTCTTGCGGCGGCGGACGGGCATCCGGCCCAGGTCCTTGCTGGCGGACTTCTGGCCGGTGAGGTCGGCCTCGGTGAGCACCGCGACCTTCAGGGCGGGGTCGACGAAGCCGCTGTCGAGGCTCGCGCAGGAGACGTGGACGACGGCGGGCGTCAGCTCCGGCAGGTCCGCGTCGAGGCGGGCGGGGATGCCCTCGCCCGCCAGCACCTCGGCCGTGCGGGAGGCGGGGCCGTGGCCCTCGGTGAGGAAGACCGTCCGCCAGCCGTCGGCGACCCAGCCCTTGGTGTCGGCCAGGGCGCGGGCGGTGTCGCCGCGGTAGGTCTCGGGGGCGTGCATGCCGAGCGTGAGGGTGTCGCCGTCCAGGTCCTCGCCGGCGGCGAAGGGGCTGACCGACCACCACATCATGCCGAGCTCCCGGGCCCGGTCGCGGACGTCGGCGATGCTCCACAGGGACGCGGCGTTCACGTCGATGGGGGCCTCGCCGCCGCCGGCGGTGGCGGCCCACGACGCCTGGAGGAACTCCTGGGAGGTGGCCACCAGGTCGGCGGCCCTGGTCCGGACCCGCTCGGGGTCGCAGACCACGGCCATCGCGCCGGCCGGCAGCACGTCCAGGAGGAGCTCCATGTCGTCGACGAGGACGGGGGCGAGGGACTCCATGCCCTCGACCGCGATCCCCTCGGCGATCTTCCCGAGGAGCTCGCCGAGCTCGGGGTGTTCCTCGGCGAGGGCGGCGGCCCGCTCGCGGACGTCGTCGGTCAGCAGCAGCTCGCGGCAGGGCGGGGCCCACAGGCCGTGCTCGGAGACCTCCAGGGAGCGCTGGTCGGCGACCTTGAAGTAGCGGATCTCCTCGACGTCGTCGCCCCAGAACTCGACGCGGAGGGGGTGTTCCTCGGTCGGCGGGAACACGTCGAGGATGCCGCCGCGCACGGCGAACTCGCCGCGCTTCTCGACCAGTTCGACGCGGGCGTACGCGGCGGCGGCGAGGGCGTCCACGATCTCTTCGAGGTCGGCGCCCTGGCCGGTGCGCAAGGCGACCGGCTCCAGGTCGCCGAGGCCCTTGACCTGCGGCTGCAGCACGGAGCGGATGGGCGCGACGACGACGCTGACGGGCCCGGCGGCCGGGTCGTCCCCGCTCGGGTGGGCGAGGCGGCGCAGCACGGCGAGGCGGCGGCCGACGGTGTCCGAGCGGGGGGACAGCCGCTCGTGCGGCAGCGTCTCCCACGCGGGGTACTCGACGACGGCGTCCGCCGGGAGGAGCGAGCGCAGCGCCGCCGCCAGGTCCTCGGCCTCCCGGCCGGTGGCGGTCACGGCGAGCACGGGGCGTCCCGCGTTCCGGGCGAGCGCGGCGATCGTGAAGGGACGCGCGGCGGGCGGGCCGACCAGGTCGACGTGGGGCCGGTTGCCGTCGCCCGCGGCCTTCACCGCCTCGGCGAGCGCCGGATCGTTGACGACGGCGTCGAGCAGACCGTGCAGGCTCATGAAGTGCATCCCGTCCCGGGGGTGGACAACGCGACTAGCCCGACGCGGGCTGTGCGGGCCTGTGCCGGGGGCTTCCAGCCTACGACGGGGCACCGACAGGCGCCGGGTGTCCCGGGGCCGGGGCACCCCCACCCCGCCGCGACGGCGAGCAACCCCACCGGGGGCCCGGCGGTGCCGAACCGGCCGCGTCCCCGGGGACACCCCGGAAACGGCGAACGGCCCGGACCCGCACCCCCGTGGCGCGTCCGGGCCGTCGTTCCCCTGCGGGGGCGGCCGGGCTAGTCCGTGGCGATCGCCTTGAGGACGTTCATCCGGCCCGCCCGGAACGCCGGGACGAGCGCGGAGAGCAGGCCCACGACCGCCGAGCCGAGGAAG
Organism: Streptomyces sp. L500; assembly: GCF_054551825.1. Lineage (NCBI taxonomy): Bacteria > Bacillati > Actinomycetota > Actinomycetes > Kitasatosporales > Streptomycetaceae > Streptomyces > Streptomyces sp. L500. Next base: position 2,741 of record NZ_JBTOLC010000060.1, on the reverse strand, counting down.
ACCGTGGTGATCGTCGGCCAGGGGATGTCCAGCACGCCCAGGCCCTGCGTGGCCAGGAGCCGCTGGGAGGTGGTGCCCCAGGCCATGCCCAGGCCCAGGCCGAGGAGGGCGCCGAAGAGGGCGATGACCACCGACTCCAGGCGGATCATGCGGCGCAGCTGGCGGCGGGAGAAGCCGATGGCGCGCAGCAGGCCGATCTCGCGGGTGCGTTCGACGACCGACAGGGCGAGGGTGTTCACGACGCCCAGGACGGCGACGATGATCGCGAGGGCCAGCAGGCCGTAGATCATGTTGAGGAGCTGGCCGACCTGGTCCTGGATGAGCTTCTTGTAGTCGGCCTGGTCGCGGACCTTGATCTGCGGGTAGTCGGCGACGGCGGCCTTGAGGGAGGCGGCCGCGTCCTTCGCGTGGCCGTCGGTGGCCTTGGCGAGGATCAGCATGTCCAGCGGCATCCTGTCCGCCGGCAGGTACTGCCGGGCGGTGTCGAGGCCGATGAACATGCCGCCCTTGTTGATGCTGGTGTCGTCGGAGGTGATGGCCTTGACCTGGAGGCGGGCCTCGCGGGCGCCGGTCATGGTGACGGTCAGCCGGTCGCCGAGCTTGATCCCGTGGTCCTTGGCGAAGCCCTCGGGGACGGTCATGGCGTCCTTGCCCCAGGCGTCCGCGAAGGTGCCCTGGACGGTCTCCGTGCGGAGGTCGTCGCCGTAGGTGGGCTCGGAGGCGTTCAAACCTTCGGTGACGGACGTGCCGTCGGGGAGGGCGAGCCGGGCCTTGACGGTGGTGATGGTCGTGAAGTGGGCGATGCCGGAGGCCCGGCGGACGGCCTTGCTCTGGGCCGGGGTCAGCGGCCCGTTGTCGCTCTGGACGATGAAGTCCGCGCCGACGGACTTGTCGAGCTGGTCCGTGGCCGAGGCGACCATGGAGGAGCCGACCACCGTCAGGGCGGCGACCAGCGCGAGCCCGATCATCAGGGCGGAGGCGGTGGCGCCGGTGCGGCGCGGGTTGCGCAGGGCGTTGCGTTCGGCGAGCCGGCCGACGGGGCCGAAGACCCGCAGGACGACGGCGCTCAGCACGCGGACCACGAAGCCGGCCAGCAGCGGCCCGACGACCACGAGGCCGACGAGGGTGAGGAGGACGCCCAGCCCCAGCAGGCCCGAGCCGGCCGAGGGGGTGTCCGCGTTCGCGGCGGCCAGCAGCGCGGCGCCGCCGGCGGCCGAGACGACGAGTCCCACGACTGCCCGGATCTTGCCGGCCTTGCCGTCGGCGGGGGTGCCCGCGTCGCGCAGGGCGGCGATCGGGGAGATCTTCCCGGCCCGCCGGGCGGGCAGGAAGGCGGCCAGCACGGTGACGACGACACCGAGGGCCAGGCCCACGACGGGCGTGGTGGCCTTGACGGTGAGTTCGGAGGTGTCGAGGTTCATGCCCGTGGAGCCCATGAGCTCCATCAGCCCCACGGCCAGGGCGATGCCGCCGCCGATGCCGAGGACCGAGCCGACGACGCCGAGGAGGACCGCTTCCACCAGCACGGACCGCAGGACCTGCGAGCGGCTGGAGCCGATGGCCCGCATCAGGCCGATCTCGCGGGTGCGCTGGGCGACGAGCATGGAGAAGGTGTTGACGATGAGGAAGACGCCCACGAGGACGGCGATGCCGGCGAAGCCCAGCAGCGCGTACTTCATGACGTCGAGGACGGAGCCGATGTCCTTCTTGTTCTCCGCCTTGCTCTCGGCGGCGGTGCGGATCGCGTAGCCCGCGGCGTCCTTGCCGAGGGCGGCGGTGACGTTCCGCTTCAGCTGCTCGTCGCCGACGCCGGGGGCGGCGGTCAGCCCGTAGCCGCTGAAGGCGCCGTCGCCGCCGAGCAGCCGGGCCTGGGCGGTGGGGGTGTCGAAGTAGAGGACGGCCGCGCCCGGGTTGGTCGTCTTGTACGTGGCGATGCCGACGATCGTCACGGAGAAGTCGCCCGGCGCCGCCATCACGCGGATCCTGTCGCCCGGCTTCAGGCCGTGCTTGGCGGCCGTGTCGGCGTCCAGGACGGTCTCGCCGGGGCCGTGCGGCTCGTGGCCGCTGGTGATGTCGACGGACTTCTTCTGGCTCTCGTCCCAGTTGGTGCCGACGGTGGGGGCGCCGGACTCGGGGCTGATGCTCTTGTTCTTCGCGTCGGCCGCGGTGATCTGCCGGCTGGTGGCCTGCGGCTCGACCTTGGCGACACCGGTCACCTCGGTGAGGCGGGACGCCAGGGACGCGGGGACGGTCTCCGGCCGGCCGGTCTCCTGCGCGTCGTCGTCCTTCTTCGGGGAGACGCTGACGTCGGCGGCGGTGGAGGCGAAGAGCTTGTCGAACGTGGCGTTCATGGTGTCGGTGAAGACGAGCGTGCCGCACACGAACGCCACCGACAGCAGGACGGCGACGGCGGAGAGCGCCATGCGTCCCTTGTGCGCGAGAACGTTGCGCAGGGAGGTCTTGAGGACGGTCACGACACCCGCCCACGGGCGTCGAAACGCTTCATGCGCTCGAAGACGGCTTCGGCGGTCGGGGAGTGCATCTCGTCGACGATCCGGCCGTCGGCGAGGTAGAGGACGCGGTCCGCGTAGGAGGCGGCGACGGCGTCGTGCGTCACCATGACGATGGTCTGCCCCAGTTCGTCCACCGAGCGGCGGAGGAAGCCGAGGACCTCGGCGCCGGAGCGGGAGTCGAGGTTTCCGGTGGGCTCGTCACCGAAGATGATCTCGGGCCGGGCGGCG